>JADHLS010000143.1 GCA_016780605.1 Reyranella sp. | reverse complement strand
CTGCGATGGTGAAGGTGGTCCTTGATGAGCGAGTCCCCGTGCTCATATCAGGGCTCGGCAGCCCCGCCGCCGTAGTGCCGGAGGCGCACGCGCGCGGCATTTTCGTGATGTCGGTGGTCGGAGCAGTGCAGCATGCGGAGCGTGCCGTTGCAGATGGCGTTGATGCAGTTATTGCCACGGGTTGTGACGGCGGCGGCCATGTTGGCCAGATCGGAACTGCGGTGCTGGTGCCAGCGGTCGTAGACGCCGTGGAGGTGCCAGTCCTGGCTGGCGGCGGCCTTGCAGACGGACGCGGGCTCGCTGCGGCATTGGCGTTCGGCGCACAAGGGATCTGGATGGGCACGCGCTTCATCGCCACCTATGAGGCGCGGGCGCACGAAAACTACAAGAAGAAGATCGTGGCAACCAGCACCGCTGGGACCGTCGTGACCCGGGCCCACAGCGGCAAGCCTTGCCGTCTGATTCGCAACCGTTTCACCGACTCCTGGGTTGGGCGCGAGCACGAGATCGAACCCTATCCCTTGCAGGCCGTGCACGTGGGTCACCCGGCTTCGGAGCGCGGCCGGCTGGAGGGTGATGTGGAGAACGGCGTTTTGCCCGCAGGCCAAAGCTGCGGTCTGGTCGGGTCGGTTGTGCCGGCTGCTGAGGTCGTCCAGCAAATCGTCCGAGAGGCGGACGCCGCGCTCGACCGACTGTGCCGGCGGATCGCAACCTGAATGCCGACGAGCGGATCATGTGAGGGGTTGGGCGCGATGCAGGTGTTTACGATGCTGCCGGTGAACGACTGGAATCAGACCGGATCGGCAGCGCGAGCGGCGGAGACGGCTGGGTTCGACGCGCTCATGACGGTGGAGGCGAAGCATGACCCATTCTTGCCGCTCGCCGTCGCGGCGCTTGCGACCAAACGAATCGCGCTTACCACGTCTGTCGCAGTCGCCTTTCCGCGCAGTCCGGCGGTGACAGCAATGCAGGCTTGGGACCTGCACGCCAATTCAACAGGCCGCTTCGTGCTCGGGCTGGGCAGCCAGGTGAAAGGCCACAATGAACGCCGCTTCGGCGTTCCTTGGAGCCCGCCGGCACCCCGTCTGCGCGACTATGTTCGAGCGCTGCGCGCGATCTGGCGCTGTTGGCAGACTGGCGAAGAGCTGCGTTACGAGGGCGAGTACTATCGGCTCACGCTTATGACCCCGGATTTTTCGCCCGAGCCGACCGGCCTGCCGATGGTCCCGGTGACTATTGCAGCGGTTGGGCCGGCAATGTTGCGGGTGGCCGGTGAGGTCGCCGACGGTGTGCGGCTGCACCCGATCTGCTCGCGGCGCTATCTTGAGGAAGTGTGCATCCCGCGCCTGGTGGAGGGCATGCGCCGCAGCGGCCGCAAGCGCGAGCATTTCAACGTGCATGGCGGCGGCTTCGTCGCGACCGGGCCGGACGCCGCGTCGGTGGCGAAAGCCATGGACTGGGTGCGCTTCCGCATCGCCTTCTACGGTTCCACGCGTACCTATATGCCCATCCTGGAGCTGCATGGGCTCCAGGATCTCGGGATGAAGCTGCACGATCTCTCGGTCCAGGGCCGCTGGAAGGAAATGGCGGCACTTGTCTCGGACGACGTTGTGCGAATCTTTGCGGCCTGTGGCACTTACGACGAGATCGTCCCTGCCATCGAAACCCGTTTCGGCGGAGCGGCTGACGCTATCGAGCTGAACTTCGCACCGGCAACGGCGCCCGGACTGATGCGCGAGCTCGTCGCCGACATCCGCCGGATACCGCATGCCTTCCAGGGCTTTGCCACCATCTGAGTTCCGGTCCTCGGGGGAGACGTCCATGCCACTGCCACTCGATGCTCGCCTACGAATCGGCATCCAGACCATCCACCGTCGCACCGAACCTGCGACTGGCCCATGGCTTCCACGCATCGACGAACTGGTCTCGCTGGTGCAACTCGTGGACCGAAGCGGCTTCGACTCGCTGTGGGTTGGCGATCACATCGCCTTCGCCATCCCCATCCTTGATCCGCTGCTACAGCTTGCTCAGGCTGCCGTCGTCAGCCGGCGGCTGCTGTTTGGGACATCGGTCTATCTACTGCCACTGCGGCACGCGGGGCCGGTGGCCAAGCAGGTTGCGACCCTCGACCATCTGACCGAGGGGCGCCTCATCTTTGGCGTTGGTGTCGGCGGCGAGTTCCCTAAGGAATACGCTCTGGCCGGCGCGCCAATTCGGGAGCGCGGCGCGCGGCTCAGCGAAGGGATCGTGGTACTGCGCAAGCTCTGGACTGGCGAGCCGGTCACGCATCAGGGAAGGTTCAGCACCTTCAGCGAAGTTCAGATGCAGCCACCCCCGCGGCAATCGGGAGGCCCGCCGATCTGGTGCGGCGGACGATCGGAAGGAGCGCTGAAGCGCAGTGGCCGCTTGGCCGATGGCTGGATGTCGTACGTGGTAACACCGGAGATGTACCGAAGCAGCCTCGATGTGATCGCGATGGCTGCGACAGCCGCTGGGCGCAAGCTTGCCCGCTTCGGCACGGGCCATCTGCTGTTCACGCGGCTGGACGACACATACGAGAAGGCGCTCGACGCGGCGTCCGAGACACTAAGCGTTCGCTACGCCATGGATTTCCGCAAGGCGGCGCAACGCTACTGTGCCCTCGGCCCGGCGACCAACGTTGCCGAGTGCATGCGTGCCTTCTATACCGCCGGCGTGCGGCACATTGTGCTCGACTTGCTGGGCCCCTATGAGCTGCGCCAGGCGCAGATCGAGCGCGTCGCCGCCGAGGTTCTGCCGCTGCTGACGGATTTGACAGGGACAGACAGCCCGGCCACCGCTCAGGAAAAGCAGGCAGTCGGATGAGCTATTCCAGCTAACTCGAGACATCGCTTGCGCCATTTTTCGTCGGGAGGAGATCATGCTTGGCCTTATCCAGGACCGACCGCTGTTGATATCGTCACTGCTCGACTTTGCGGCGACCTATCACGGCGAGGTCGAGATTGTCTCGCGCAGCATCGAGGGGCCGATCCATCGCTACACTTACCGCGACGCGCAGCGGCGCTCCAAGCAGCTCGCCCAGGCGCTGCAGCGGCTCGGCGTCAAGCCGGGTGACCGCATTGCCACGCTGGCCTGGAACGGTTACCGCCACTTCGAGTGCTATTACGGCGTCTCCGGCATCGGCGCCGTGCTGCACACCATCAACCCGCGGCTGTTCGCCGAGCAGATCGTCTACATCGCGAACCATGCCGAGGACAGCTACATCTTCACCGATCTCACCTTCGTGCCGCTGCTCGAGCAGATGGCGCCGGAGCTGAAGTCGGCCAAGGGCTACGTCATCCTGACCGACCGAAAGCACATGCCGGGGACCTCGCTGCCCAACGTGATCTGCTACGAGGAGTTGATCGCGCCGGAGAGCGGCGAGATGGAGTGGCCGAGGCTCGACGAGCGCACCGCCTCGTCGCTCTGCTACACCTCGGGCACCACGGGCAACCCCAAGGGCGTGCTCTACGCCCACCGCTCCACCGTGCTGCACAGCTTCGCCACCTGCATGCAGGACGTGCTGGGCATCAGCTCGCGCGACACCATCCTGCCGGTGGTGCCGATGTTCCACGCCAACGCCTGGGGCATCGTCTACGGCGCCCCGATGTGCGGCGCCAAGCTGGTGTTCCCCGGCCGCGAGCTCGACGGCCAGAACGTCTACGAGCTGATGGACCAGGAGAAGGTGACCATGTCGGCTGGCGTGCCGACTGTCTGGCTGATGCTGCTGAACTACATGAAGGAGCACGACCTCAAGCTGCCGTACATGAACCGCACGGTGATCGGTGGGTCGGCGGCACCGGCCTCGATGATCGCAACCTTCGAGAAGCAGTACGGTGTCACTGTGATCCATGCCTGGGGCATGACAGAGATGAGCCCGCTGGGCACCACCGGGGTGATGAAGGCGAAGATGGCAGACTGGCCATTCGAGAAGCAGCTCGAATACAAGGCCAAGCAGGGCCGCGCCGTGTTCGGTGTGGACTTGAAGATCAGCGACGACGGCGGCAATGAGCTGCCGCGCGACGGCAAGGCCTTCGGTCACCTGATGGTGCGCGGGTTCTGGATCGCCAGCGGCTACTTCAAAGGCGAGGGCGGCCAGGTGCTGGATGAGGGTGGCTGGTTCGACACCGGCGATGTCGCCACCCTCGATCCCGAGGGCTTCATGCAGATCACCGACCGCGCCAAGGACGTGATCAAGTCCGGCGGCGAGTGGATCAGCTCGATCGACCTCGAGAACCTGGCGGTCGGCCATCCTGACGTCGCCGAGGCTGCGGTGATCGGCGTCGCCCATCCCAAGTGGGACGAGCGGCCGTTGCTGGTGATCGTGCCGAAGCAGGGCGGGAGCCCCAGCAAGGAGGAGATCCTGGGCTATCTCGACGGCAAGATCGCCAAGTGGTGGATGCCCGACGACGTCGTCTTCGCGAAGGAGATCCCGCACACCGCGACGGGCAAGATCCAGAAGGTGGCACTGCGCCAGCAGTTCAAGGACTACGTGCTGCCGACGGCGCAGTCGGCCGCCGAATAGCCGGCGCCGACGCTTCCGAAGGAGGCATTCGAAAGAAAAGACGGCGCGAGCCGGCCCCCTTCCGACCCTTCCGCGACATTACCGGCCCAATCCATTGCCTCACCGCGGATCGGCCAGCACGGCTTTTTGATCGGGCCCGCCACCCCGCCTTGAAACACGACACCCTCGAGCTGGTACTTCCAACCGCCCGCACTGCCGGCAACCACGGCCCCTTGAGGCGATGCCAGCGCGCAGCAGCATGCGGCTGCTGGGAATCATGGTGCATTCCTTGATCCGAGTGCAGGTCGCGAGTGCATCAGCACCTTTCCGACATAGCCTGGCAGACGAGCGAAACAATGCACTTCAGTCGAGAGACATTATTCCGAGAATCGAGAGAACATAGCTCGCCAGCACCCGACTGTCTTTGAAGCGAGGGAAAGCCACCTGCGCAGGGGGACTTATCCGGACGTGAAGGACCACGTTGTGCGAAGCAAACCGATCTTGATTGCCGGTGCGCGCATTGGCGGTTTGGAGAAGGCTTTTGACCGGGCCGTAGAGCCACGTTTCAAGCATGACTCCTCCCCGCGGCAGGGCCTGATCTGGAAAATGGGAACGGCGCCCGTACCACGTACGGCTCAAGCGAAATCGAACACCCTCGACAATGACTTCAATCGGTACTGCAGCGACGGATGTGCCGATAGAGCGTCGTTCGGGCGATACCTAGCGATCGAGCGGCGCGGCTGAGGTTCCCGCCCTCGCGCCGAATGGCGGCTAGCACCGTGTGTCGCTCGGCGCCGCGGATCGTCGAGGCGAGGGGTAAGCCGCACGGCGACTCATCCTCCAGAATTGCCGTCGGCAGAAGATCGAGGCCGAGTATAGGGTCCGTCGCCAGCAGAACCATGCGCTCCAAACAATTGCGCAACTCGCGTACGTTACCAGGCCAACGGTAGCGCAGGAAGACATCCATGACCTCCGGTGCGATCCGTGTCGCAGACGCCGCACCAGCGATGTCGCGCAGCATATGCCCGACAAGATGCGGAATGTCGCCTGTCCGTTCGCGCAGTGGCGGCAAGCTCAGGCAAGTGACGTTGAGACGATGATAGAGGTCGGCGCGAAAGCGCCCGGCCGCCATGTCCTTGGCAAGAGGACGATTGGTGGCGGCAATGACTCGCATCGCGATCCTGCGCGGCGCCGCCTCGCCGAGCCGCCAAACCTCGCCTTCCTCCAGGACTCGCAGCAGGTAGGGCTGCAGGTCGCAGGGCATATCGCCGATCTCGTCGAGGAACAGCACGCCGCCATGGGCCTGCTCGAAACGGCCGCGGGAGCCGCCACGGCGCGCGCCGGTAAAAGCTCCTTCGGCGTGGCCGAACAGCTCGCTTGCCAGGATATCGCGCGGCAAGGCAGCGCAATTGACAGGCACGAAAGGACCCGACTGGAAAGGACCCGCCGCGTGCACGGCACGCGCCAGCACATCCTTGCCGGTGCCGGTCTCCCCCTCGAGCAGCAACGGTGTGCTCGCTGCGGCGAAACGCTCGGCCTGCCGCAGAAGGCTCTCGAGCGATGGTGATGTCTGAAGCAGCGCTTGGAAAGCTGGCGCCAGCGGCTCCTCTGCCTCCGTGCGGTGCGACCTCGTGCGCTGTCCGCGACCGGTCGTAGGCAAATGCAGGATGGCGCCGATGCAATGCCCATTCTCCCTGAGCGGGGACAGCCATTCCGGCCGGATTCCCGGCGCCAGCGATGCCAGCCATTTCGGCGCGACCTCTCCGCGCGGTGCCGCGACAAGTTCGCCCATCGCTTGCGTCCGGCTGAGGCCGTGCTCGCGCAATGCCGAGGAGGCCTGCACCGTGCGCGCGATCACGCGGCCCTGCGCGTCGAGCAGGACGGCAGCGGTCTCACGCCCGCCAATTGCGGCTTCAAACAGCTCAATCAGCCGCGCCCGCTTGGCCAGCGCGTGCTTCTGCAAGTGGCCCTGCAGCTGGCCGACCAGCGACATGACGAACGGCCAGGTCTGCGCGTTGACCGTGTCGGGCGGCCCGGTGATATCGACCACGCCGACGATGCGACGGTCTAGTGGATCGCGGATCACCGCGGCGGTGCAGCTCCAGGGCTTGGCGACTTCACAGAAGTGCTCCTCGGCATGGATGTGCAGCGCCTTCCCCAGCGCCAGCGCCGTGCCCACCGCATTGGTGCCGCTGCTGCACTCGTGCCACGCGGCGCCCGGAACGATGTGGTCAGCGGCGAGCCGGTCGGTGAGATGCGGATCGCCGTCGACCGACAGCAGGGTGCCGTCGGGATCGCTGGTGATCAGGATGGTGCGCGAACCCATGAGATAGGGAACGATCGGCGGCACGCACGCGCGCACCGCGTCGTAGAACGGCGCGTTGCGCCGCTGGAAGCGGTCGACGTCAGGACCGTTGACCCGCAGTGGCGCCGATTTGGTCGCCGGATTGACGCCGTTCTGCCGGCAGCGGCGCCACGACTCGATGACGACATCGCGCACGGCATCGTCGTCGACCGGGCGGTCGGTGACGAACCTTTCCCAGACCCTGCCGACGGTCCGGATGTAGTCCTTGGAGCACAGCTGAGCGAGCGGGATATCTTTCATCACCAAGCTCCTCCCAAGGGCTGCCGCCGATCGCGGCGCACCGCTTCGGCTCTTCGTGACGAGATGCTCGACGCGGGGATCGACGGTCGAGGAGGCAGCTTGCTTGCCGAGAGGATAGGCGCCCGATTGCGACCCTGTAAATCGAGTGCGCTGTAGCGTTTCGCAACAGTCGCCGCGCAGGATGTGTAGCGCTGCGCATCAAGCTGCCATGCATGCCATCCGGCAAGTCCTTGCCGTGCCGTGATTTTCCTTCTGGCACGCTAGTTGCGCTCCAGCGGTCATGCCGCGTGCGGCATGGAAGGAAACGCAAACAGGAGATCAGGACATGCTGGAAATCGGAGTCTTCCACAACGGTGCTTCGACCCTGCCGGTGACCTTGACCAAGGACGGTGTGGCGGTGAACGACGGCTCGCTCAAGGAAGTCCATCGGGCAGCCCAGGAGACGCTTGTGAATCAAGTGCGCCAGGGCATTCTTGCCGAGCGGCTGGGCTTCCAGTCCTTCTGGCTGACCGAGCATCACTTCCAGCCCGAAGGCGCGGAGATGAGTCCCAATCCGCTGATGACGCAGATGGCGATCGCCACGCACACCAAGAAGATCCGCCTCGGCCAGTGCGCCAACATCGTGGTCTGGCATCATCCGGTGCGGCTCGCCGAGCAGGTCGCACTCCTGGACGTGATCAGCGGCGGTCGGGTCGAGTGCGGTGTCGGTCGCGGCTATCAGCCGCGTGAGAACGAGACGCTGGGACGCCCCTACGGCTCGACCATCCAGGACCAGGAACGCAACCGCAAGGCCTTCGAGGAAGTCATCGCGGTGATGAAGAAGTGCTGGACGGAGGACTCCTTCTCCCATCATGGCGAGAACTTCTCGGTGCCGCCGACCTACACCAAGTGGAACCACAAGCAGACCCTGGCCTATTTCGGCATGGAGAAGGCCGGTCGCGCACTCGACGACGTCGTGGCGATCGGCGAGCCCGACATGTACTCCGCAGGCAATCCCGTGCAGGCAACGACCACGACCTTGAAGGAGCTGCAGGTCTTTCCGCAACCGGTGCAGAAGCCGCATCCGCAGCTCTGGGAGCCGGTGACCAGTTCGCGCTCGATCAAGTGGGCGGCTGAGAAGGGACTGAACGGCGTGATGATCGTCGAGCCCAACGACCGTCTGCGCAAGAACATCGATATCTACTATGAGGCGGCCGAGAAGGCCGGCTGGCCGGACATGCACGGGCGCGGCCGCTTCAAGTACGGTTGGGACGCCGCCAAGCGGCGTGGCATCATGACCAGCCGCTACATCCACATCACCACCCCGGGCAAGGAGAAGCAGGCGCTCGAGCGGGCGGCGCGCGCCATGGAGCTGCAATTCGACTACTACGGCCCGTTCGGCTTCGGCGCCGTGGTGGCGCGGCTCAACGAGCCGATGTTCGACCTCAACAAGCGCGTCACCGCCGACATGCTGCGCGAGCGCGAGATTGCCATCCAGGGCTCCAAGCAGTTCGTGATCGACAAGATCATGAAGATGAAGACCGAGTGCGGTTACGAGGACTTCTCGTTCCTCGCCTGGTTCGAGCTCGGCGGCTTCGAGGGCCGTGAGATCGAGGACCAGATGCAGCTCTTCGCCGAGGAAGTGATGCCGGTCATCGCCCGCGAGTGCGGCGGCAAGGCGGAGCTGCCGAGCGTCGGCATCGACTATGTCGGCGCGCCGGCGGCGCAGCGCGCGGCGGCCGAGTGAGGGAGGGCGAGATGCCGAGCGTACAGTCGGAGGAGCTCAAGACGCTCTACAAGGGCTGGGTGGCGGCGCTCGCCGCCAACCCGTCCATGGAGCTCGACCAGATGCGCCGCATGTTCGAGCACTGGGGCGACGTCACTGCCGAGCCTGGCGGCGTTGACTATGTCGAGGTGACGGCCGGCGGCGTGCCCGCGCTGTGGGCGACGCCGAAGGGCTGCGTGCAGGACCGCGTGCTGCTCTGCACTCACGGCGGCGGCTACGTCACTGGCTCGATGTACACGCATCGCAAGGTGTACGGGCACTTCGCCAAGGTGATCGGCTGCCGCGCGCTGATTGTACATTACGGCCGCGCCCCGGAGCACGTGCATCCGGGGCCAGTCGACGACGTGGTGACCAGCTATCGCTGGCTGCTCGATCAGGGCGTCAAGCCGCAGCACATTGCGCTCACCGGCGATTCGGCCGGTGGTGGGCTTGCGATCACGACGCTGCTGCGGGTGCGCGAGCGCGGCTTGCCGATGCCGGCTGCAACCATGCCGTTGTCGCCGTGGGTCGACATGGAGGCGACCGGCAAGAGCTTTGACAGCAATGCCGAGAAGGACGTGCTGGTGTCGCGCGACATCATCAAGGTGATGGCCGGCACGTTCCT
>JADHLS010000142.1 GCA_016780605.1 Reyranella sp. | reverse complement strand
CACGCGCCCAAGACACTCGGCGAGTATCGGGCGGCCCATGGTGCCGGTTGCACCTGCTGCAGGGCCAAACCGGGACGGACGGTCAGGCAAGCCGTGAACGGCGCCAAGAGCTTTCCGTCGGCACGGCCTTGGATGATCAGTCACTAACGTCCTTCAAGGCGGCGCGTAGAACGGAGAGCAGGTTCCGTTCGCCGACCTGCGGGCCAGTGCGGAAGCGGCGCTCCGGGCGTTCACGCCCGATGAGGTCAACGGCTGGTCGGGCAAGAACCTGGATTTCCAGATCGCCCCCCGGCGACTCGCCTTCACGCCGGAGATGTTCTTTCTTTCGTTCTCACTCCCCAACTTCCATTTCCACGCCGTCACCGCCTACGACATCCTGCGCACGCGCGGCGTGCCGTTGGGAAAGCGTGATTACGAGGGCCGGCTGCGCACCAGGCCAGCCTAGAGCCTGCCTACTTGGCGGCGATACCCCGCAGCACAAGCTTGAGCCCGTTCAGGAATTCGGTGTCGGGCGGGATCCGTCGGGCGCTCCTTGCGGTCTCGGCGAGGAGCGGGAAGTCCTCGCGCGGCAGCGCCGCGATGGTCGCCGTGCCCGATCCGTCGAGAGGGCCGAGCTGCTGGAGCTGGACGGAGCCGAAGACGTAGGCGACGACCGCCCGGAACGCGATCGCCCGGCGCTCGCCGGCGAATCCCGCTTCGGCCAGGACGCCCAATAGCGCCTCGCCCCAGCGCAGCGAATGGACCGACGCGTGCCGTCGCGCGAGAAGCAGCGGCGCCACCTCGGGATGGGCCGTCGTCACGGCATGGGCGCGCACGGCAAGGGCCGTCACCTTGTCGATCCAGGTTTTGCGCCGGCTGACGTCGAGATCGAGATCTTTCAGGACAAGATCGACCACCAGCACTTCGACCTGCTCGCGGCTCTGCACATAGCGGTAGAGCGACATGGTTCCCATGCCGAGCTCGTCCGCCACTGCGCGCATCGAAAGGGCGGGCGCACCGTCGCGCTCGATCACCGCGAGCGCGGCCTCGGCGAGAAGGGCGGGGGTGAGGGAGCGCGGCCTAGGCATGGCGGGCAAGGGGCATGGCTTGACAGCGTACACCATACGCTCTAAATGGAAAAGTAAGAGTACAATGTACTCTTACCGCTCAAGGGGCCTCCGAAATGCCTGAAGCCCGGCTCATCTCCCCGAACTCGATCGTCCGGCGGCGAGTGTTGGAGGACGTATCGGGCCGCGCCGTCCGTCTGCCGCAGGAGGGCGCGCTGGTTCATCTGCAGTTCCGGCGCTTCGCCGGATGTCCGGTCTGCAATCTGCACCTGCGATCCTTCGCCCGCCGCCACGGCGAGCTCGAGGCCGCCGGCGTCCGCGAGATCGTCCTGTTCCATTCGCCCGCCGACGAGCTCAGGCTGCATACGGCGGATTTTCCCTTCACTATCGTCGCCGACCCCGACAAGCGCCTCTACGCCGAGTTCGGCGTCACTTCCTCGCCGCGCGCGCTGCTCGATCCGCGCGCCTGGCTGCCGATCCTGCGCGCCGTCGCCTTCGCGATCGGCGGGCTGCTGACAGGTACCGTCCGTCCGCCGCCCGCGAAGCCGCACGGCGGCCGCCTCGGCCTTCCAGCGGACTTCCTGATCGCGCCGGACGGCCGGATGATTGCCAGCAAGTACGGCGAGCATGTCGATGATCATTGGTCGGTGGACGATGTGCTCGCGCGGGCGCGTCAGCACATCAGTGCTTGGCCAGTTTGAACACTTACGTTATCATACGAATCATCTACTCGCTCTATACATCGTTCATCCGTTCACATCGCCACGCGCCGCCCGCGGGCCAGTACTCATGTCCAGCGCTACGCTTCGCAGCCTCCGGCGGTCGCCAAAAAGGACTGCTGGAAACCCCGGAAACCCCGCAAACCTTCACACAGCTGTAACAAAGCGGGGTCGGTGACTGCACTGCATGCGTCTTCTAGACGATCCGGCTGGGCTTGTTGCCCCAGTAGCGGTCGCGCAGCAGGCGCTTGTAGAGCTTGCCCGTGGGCAGGCGCGGCAGCTCGGCCTCGTAGTCGATCGAGCGCGGCACCTTCTGGCGCGCGAGGTGCTGGCCGCAGAAGGCCAGAAGCTCGTCGGTGGTTGACTGCATTGCCGGCACGCCCGGCATCAGCTGGACCACCGCCTTCACCTCCTCGCCGAGATCGGCATTGGGCACGCCGAACACCGCGGCATCGGCCACCTTGGGATGGGTGATCAGGAGGTTCTCGCATTCCTGCGGGTAGATGTTCACGCCGCCGAGATGATCATGAAGGTGGCGCGGTCGGTGAGGTAGAGATAGCCGTCGCCGTCGACATAGCCCACGTCGCCCACCGTGCTCATGGTGCCGTCGGCCGAGCGCGCTTCCTTGGTCTTCTGCGGATCGTTGAAGTACTCGAACGGTGTGGCCGTCTCGAACCACAGGGTGCCGGGCGTGCCGGTCGGCAGCTCGTTCATGTCGTCGTCCATGACGTGCAGCTTGCCCAAAAGCACGCGGCCGACCGTGCCCTTGTGCGCCAGCCATTCCTGCGAATTGCAGGCGGTGAAGCCCAGCCCCTCGGTGGCGCCGTAGTATTCGTGGATGATCGGCCCCCACCAGGCGATCATCTGCTCCTTGACCTGCACCGGACAGGGCGCGGCGGCGTGGATCGCGATCTCCAGCGAGCGGAGGTCGTACTTGCGCCGGACATCGTCGGGCAGCTTCAGCAGGCGCGAGAACATCGTCGGCACCAGCTGGCTGTGGGTGACGCGGTACTTCTCGATCAGCTGCAGGTAGTGCTCGGCGTCGAAGCGCTCCATGACGATCACCGTGCCGCCGACCGCGATGGTGAGATTGACGGCGGCCTGCGGGGCGGAGTGATAGAGCGGCGCCGGCGAGAGGTAGATCATGCCCTCACGGTACTGCCAGAGCTTCAGCAGGAAATCGAAGATCGGCAGCTTCTGCGCCGGCGGCTGATCGGGCAGCGGCCGCACGATGCCCTTGGGTCGGCCCGTCGTTCCGGAGGAGTAGAGCATGGCGGTGCCGAGCGCTTCGTCAGGGATCGGCGTCGGGGGAAATCCGGCTGTCGCTTCGTCGAGGTTCAGGATCTTCTTGCCGTCGCCTTTGCCGTCGACGATCAGGCAGAGCTCGATGCCGGGGCAGAGCGGCAACGCGCCGAGCGCCACTTCGCGCTTGGCCTCGGAGGTGATCAGGACCTTCGACTGGCTGTTGTTCAGGATGTAGGCCAGCTCCTCGACCGTCAGGAAGGAATTCACGCAGGTGTAGTAGAGACCGGCGCGCTCGCCCACGGTGCAGCATTCGACGTAGCGTGCGTTGTTCTGCATGTAGATCGAGTAGTGGTCGAGCCGCTTGAGACCGCGCGCCCTCAGGAGATGCGCCAGCCGGTTGCTCCGCGCTTCGAGCTCGCCGTAGGTGATGGTCTCGCCGCTACCCGCCATGACGATGGCCGGGTGAGCCGGCTGCGATTTCGCATACTTGCCCGGGTACATTTCGTTTCCTCCACGGCAACTATAGACGCCGTGTCGACGCTGCGCCAAAGTCCGGCGCATGCTCGAAACATCGCTGAAGACCAAGATCATGAACGAGGTCGATCGTCGGTTCGACGATCAGACCAAGGTTTTAGCCGACCTGGTGAAGATCCCCTCGACGCGCTTCCGTGAGGCGCCGGCGCAGGACATGATGGCCCGCCTGTTCAAGGAGGACGCGCTTTCGGTCGATCGCTGGCAGATCAAGATCGACGACCTGAAGCACCTTCCCGGCTACTCGCCGCACAGCCAGGACTACGACGACGCCTGGAACGTCGTCGGCAGCTGGCGGCCGAGCAGCCCCAAGGGCCGCTCGCTGATCCTGAACGGCCACATCGACGTCGTGCCCGAAGGTCCGCATGACATGTGGACACGCCCGCCCTTCGAGCCCGCCATCAAGGACGGCTGGATGTATGGCCGCGGCGCCGGCGACATGAAGGCGGGACTGATCCTGAACGTCTTCGCCCTGCGTGCCCTCCGGGCGCTGGGCTACCAGCCGGCGGCCGACGTCTATCAGCAGTCGGTGGTCGAGGAGGAATGCACCGGCAACGGCGCGCTGGCCTGCCTGCAGCGCGGCTATCGCGCCGATGCGGCCCTGATCCCCGAGCCGTCGGGCGGCACGATGACCGTGGCCCAGGTCGGCGTCATGTGGTTCCAGGTCAAGGTCACCGGCCATCCGGTGCACGTCTACAAGGCCGATGCCGGCTCCAACGCCATCGAATCGGCGTTTCGCCTGATCCAGCAGCTGCGCGAGCTGGAGAAGAAGTGGAACGAGAAGAAGGCGCAGGACAAGCACTTCTGCGATCACCATCACCCGGTGAACTTCAATGTCGGCAAGATCGCGGGCGGCGACTGGGCGAGCTCGGTGCCGGCTTGGTGCACTTTCGACATGCGCGTGGGCGTGCTGCCCTCGCAGACCCTGAAGGAATGCCGCCAGGAGATCGAGCACGTGATCCGTACCGCCGCGGCCAACGATCCGTTCCTGGGCAACAACCCGCCGACCATCAGCTGGGAAGGCTTCCAGGCCGAGCCGTTCGTGCTCAAGAACCACGAGCAGGTGCGGGTGGTGCTGGCCGACGCGCACAAGACCGCCTTCGGCGAGGAGCTCAAGGACCGCACCTCGACCGGCACGACGGACGCGCGCTTCTTCGGCCTCTATGCCGGGCTGCCGGCGCTGGTCTACGGGCCGCAGTCGGACGATGTGCACGGCTTCGACGAGCGCGTGAATCTGGAATCGATCCGCAAGATCACCCAGGCGACGGCGCTGTTCATCGCCGAATGGTGCGGCCTGCAGCAGTCGTAGCTTTCGGAGGTGCCGGCCATGACACCGGTCTATCGCGGCGTTTTTCCCGTGGCGCCCACCGTCTTCAATGAGAAGGGCGAGCTCGACCTCGAGGGACAGAAGCGCTGCACCGACTTCATGATCGATGCGGGCTCGCAAGGCATCTGCATCCTGGCCAACTGGTCCGAGCAGTTCGTGCTGACCGACGACGAGCGCGAGCGGGTGATGGACTGCGTGCTGGCGCACGTCGCCGGCCGCGTGCCGGTGATCGTGACGACGACGCATTTCGGCTCGCAGGTCTGCGCCGAGCGCAGCCGCCGGGCCGAGAGGGCGGGAGCGGCCATGGTGATGGTGATGCCGCCCTATCACGGCGCCACCATCCGGGCCTCCGAGCCGGCCATCTACGAGTTCTTCCGCCGGGTCTCCGATGCGATCAGCATCCCGATCATGATCCAGGACGCGCCGGTCGCCGGGACGCCGCTCTCGGTGCCCCTGCTGGCGCGCATGGCGCGCGAGATCGCCAACGTCTCCTACTTCAAGGTCGAGGTGTCGCAGGTCGCGAACAAGCTGCGTGCGCTGATCGCCGAAGGCGGTGACGCCATCGTCGGGCCGTGGAATGGCGAGGAGGGCATCACGCTGATGGCCGACCTCGACGCGGGCTGCACCGGCGCGATGACCGGCGCCGGCTATCCCGACGGCATCCGCCAGATCATGGACCCGTTCTTCGCCGGCGATCGCGAAGCGGCGGTGTCGGCCTACCAGCGCTGGCTGCCGCTGATCAACTACGAGAACCGGCAATGCGGTCTTTCAGCCGCCAAGGTGCTGATGCAGGAGGGCGGCGTCATCCGCTCCGAGATGACGCGCCATCCGGTGCTGCCTCTGCATCCGGCAACCCGCGCCGGATTGATCGAGGTCGCGCGTCGCACCGATCCGCTGGTGCTGCGCTGGTCGAGGTGATCTTGCCGGACCGCGGACCTCCAGGTCCGCTCATTGCCGGGAGCGCGGCACTCCAGTGCCGCTCATGCGGTGTCGAAGCAGATCATGAGGCGCCACTGGAGTGGCGCGCTCCCGGCAAAGACCATGAGCGGGCCTGGAGGCCCGCCGCCCGGCAAGAGGGTTTCATCTGTGTCAAACGCGGCACGGCGCGTTGACCGTGTCATCGCAGAGCCGTACCGTGGCCTCACGCCATTTCGGGGGAGACGGCGGCGACGGGGGACGAGAACGGGAGCCACTCGATCAGGCTCCCGTTTTTCGCGAGGATCAGATCCAGACGTCGTTAGATCCAGACGTCGTTTTGGGCAGTGCGTTCGCCGCCCTCGCGGCCGGTATTCAACGTGCCGCGCGGTTCGATCAGCAGCATCCTGACTTCCTTCGCGGCGAACGGCTTGTGCTCGACGCCTTTGGGCACGACGACCATCTCGCCTGGCCCCAGCGTGATCGAGCGGTCGCGGAAGTCGATGCGGAGCTCGCCGTCGAGAACGAGGAACGCTTCATCGGTCTCCGGATGGTCATGCCACAGGAAATCGCCTTCGATGCGCACGATCTTGAACTGGTAGTCGTTGAGCTCGGCGACAACCTTCGGTTGCCATTGCTCGGAGAAGAGATCAAACTTCCTCGCGAAGTTGATCGCCTCGGGACGCTTTGCGGTCTGGGAAGGCATGGATCGCATGGTGCCACGCACCGGTGGCTGGCGTCTTGAACGATTGTGCTAGCGGAGGCGGCGCACCGAGGCGAACAGGCTGAGTGCCACGCCGCTCAGCACGACAATGATGCCGACAAGCCGCAGGCCGCCGACCGGCTCGCCGACCAGCCAGCCGGCGAAGGCCAGTGCGACGCATGGCACCAGCAGCGAGATCGGGCCGACCTCGGCGGCGGGATAGGTGCGCAGCAGCGTGCCCCAGATGAGATAGCCCAACCACATCACCGGCACGACGGTGTAAAGCAGCGACAGCCAGCCCTTCCAGGTCGGCGCGATCACGGGCGTCAGGAGCTGGTTCGGTCCTTCCAGCAGCAGGGCCGCGAGAGCAAGCGGCACCACCGGCAGCACGCAGGCCCAAGCCGTGACGCCGAACATCGACACGTCGCGCGCCGAGCGGAAGAAGAGATTGCCGACCGCCCAGGTCAGCGCCGACATCAGCGCCAGGCCGATGGCGATGAGGGTGGCGGTGCCCTCGACCGAACGCGCGATCAGCGCCACGCCCACTGTCGCGATGGCGAGCCCCAGCCATTGGCCAGCGGTCGCGTGCTCGCGCAGGAAAACGGCCGCCAGCACGACCGTCAGCGGACCCTGCAGCTGGACCAGCACGGAGGTGAGCCCCGGCGGCAGGCCGGCCTGCATGGCAAAGAACAGGAAGACGAACTGCCCGCCGAACATGAAGACACCGATCCCTGCCAGGGTGCGCCAGGGGATCGCTGGTCGGGCCACGACGGCGATCGGCAGCGCACACAGCAGAAAGCGCCAGGTGGCGAAGGTGAACGGCGCGTACTCGTCGAGGCCGAAGCGCATGACGGTGAAGTTGAGGCCCCACATCGCCACGATCAGCAGCGCGGCGAGTGTGTGCAGCGGCGTCAAGCGATCATAGCCATACCCACGGCCGGGCGTTCTTGTCGTGGGCCTGCCAGGCTTCGACCTTGTCCTTGTGGGTCAGGGTCTGGGCGATGTCGTCCAGGCCGTTCAGCAGCGCGTGCTGGCGGCGGGCGTCGATCTTGAAGGGGATGACGCGGCCGGTCGGCGACACGACCTGGCAGTTCTCGAGATCGACGGTGACGCGGGCATTGCCCGGCGAGGCGCGCATTTCGTCGGCCAGCTGCTCGACCTCCTCGATCGGCAAGGCGACGGGCAGCAGGCCGTTCTGGAAGCAGTTGCTGTAGAAGATGTCGCCATAGGACGGCGCGATCACCGCCTTTACGCCCATGCCGGCCAGCGCCCACACCGCGCCCTCACGGGAGGAGCCGCAGCCGAAATTCTCCTTCGACAGGATGATGGGCGCGCCGCGATAGGGCTCCTGGTTGAACACGCAGTCGGGGTTTTCGCTGCCGTCGGGCTTGAAGCGGATCTGCTCGAAGCAATAGGGGCCGAGACCCTGGCGGCTGGTGTTGTTGACCAGCCGCTCGATCCGGATGACGAGGTCGGTGTCGACGTTCTGGCGCATCAGCGGTGCGGCGACGCCCGTCACCTTGGTGAACTTTTCCATCAGAGCTTCCTCACGTCAGCGATGGCGCCCTTGATTGCGGCGGCTGCGGCCATCGCCGGGCTGGCGAGATGCGTGCGGGCGCCCGGGCCCTGGCGGCCGACGAAGTTGCGGTTGGAGGTCGAGACGCTGCGCTGGCCGGGCGGCACGCGCTCGCCGTTGGAGGCGATGCACATCGAGCAGCCGGGCTCGCGCCATTCGAAGCCCGCCTCCTTGAAGATGCGGTCGAGGCCCTCGGCCTCGGCCTCGCGCTTCACGCGCTCGGAGCCCGGCACGATCCAGGCGTTCACATGCGGCGCCTTGTGCCGGCCCTTGGCGATGGCGGCGGCCGCGCGCAGGTCGGAGATACGGCTGTTGGTGCACGAGCCGATGAACACCCAATCGACCTTGGTGCCCTCGATGGGCTTGCCCGGCTCGAGGCCCTGGTACTGCAGCGCCGCCGTCCACGCCGCGCGCTTCTCTTCCGGACCCTTGTCGGGATCGGGAATGGCGCGGTCGACGGCGATGACATGCTCGGGACTGGTGCCCCAGGTGATCTGCGGCGCGACTTTGGCCATGTCGATCGTGTGCTCGCGGTCGAAGTCGGCGTCGGCATCGGAGGGCAGCGTGCGCCAGTGCGCGACGGCGCGGTCCCACATCCCGCCCTTGGGTGAGAAGTCGCGGCCGGCGAGGTACTCGTAGGTCGTGTCGTCAGGCGCCACCATGCCGGTGCGCGCGCCCATCTCGATCGAGAGATTGCAGAGCGTGAGCCGGCCTTCGACCGTCAGCCCGCGCACCGCTGAGCCGGCATACTCGACGGCATGGCCCGTGCCGGCGGCGGTGCCGAGATCGCCGATCAGGTGAAGGATCATGTCCTTGGCGGTCACGCCCTCGGGCACCTTGCCCTCGAACTGCACGCGCAGCCGCTTGGGCTTGCGCTGCACCATGGTCTGGGTGGCGAGCACGTGCTCGAGCTCCGACGAGCCGATGCCGAAGGCAAGGGAGCCCATGCCGCCATGGGTGCAGGTGTGGCTGTCGCCGCACACCAGCGTCGTGCCGGGCAAGGTCAGGCCCTGCTCCGGGCCGACGATATGGACGATGCCGTTGCCGTCCTGGCCGATGTCGAACAGATGGATGCCGAACTTCTTCGTATTCTCGCGCAGGCCCTTCAGCAGCGGCGCGCCCGGCGGGAAGGTCTCCTCGGTGCGCCCCGGCATGGTCGAGATTGCATGATCCGGCGTGGCGTAGATCAGTCGCGGCTGGGCGGGCGTGTAGCCCTTCTCCATGACCTCGCGCAGGGCGCGTGCGCCGGACAGGTCGTGCAGCAGCAGCCGGTCGATGTGCAGCAGCACGAACCCGTTTCCGAGATCGGTGATGACGTGGCTGTCCCAGATCTTGTCGAACAGGGTCTTGCCCATGGCGTTCCTCCGGGGCGGATATCAGCATCCGGCCGCATCGGAAGAAAGCTGCAATCGCACCATCGCTGCTATGTCACGTCCGTCGGCAATTTTCGCTTTCGTCCACG
>JADHLS010000141.1 GCA_016780605.1 Reyranella sp. | reverse complement strand
GTTCGGAGGAGGACATTGCCGCAGCCTTTTTCGTCAGCGTTAATGTCGTGACGCAGCGCCTGCGGCTGGCCTCTGTTTCGTCAAAGCTGCTCGACCTCTATGCCGAAGACGGCATGTCGCTCGAGCAGCTCATGGCCTTCACCGTGACCAGCGACCACGCACGGCAGGAGCAGGTCTGGGACGCGGTGCAGCACTCGTACAGCCAGGATTCCTACCAGATCCGCCGCATGCTGACGGAACGCGCAGTACGGACCTGCGACAAGCGCGTGCGTTTCGTCGGCGTCGACGCCTACGAGGCGGCAGGCGGTGTCGTCCTGCGCGACCTGTTCGAGCAGGATCACGGCGGTTGGCTGGAGGACTTGGGTCTGCTCGACGGCCTGGTCGCCGAGAAGCTGAAGGCCGGCGCCCAGGCCATCGCGGGCGAGGGCTGGAAGTGGATCGAGGTCGCGGTCGACTTCCCCTACGGCCACACGCACCGAATGCGCAAGCTGAAGGGCGTGCAAGCCGACCTCTCCGCCGGCGAGCAGGCCGCCATCGACGCCCTGAATGCCGAGTACGCAAGGCTCGAGGCCGAATACCACAACGCCGGCGAGCTGCCGGACGAAGTAGACCAGCGGCTGGGCGAGATCGAGACGGAGCTGGCTGCCTTCGACGATAGGCCAGTGACCTACGATTCCGCCGAGATCGCCCGAGCCGGTGCCTTCGTCAGCATCGACAGCGACGCCAGACTTTTGGTCGACCGCGGCTACGTTCGGCCTGAGGACGAGCATCGGACGGACGCCGATGGGCAGGCAATGGAACATACAGACTCCGGCGCGTCATCTGCGCAATCGCCGTGCACGGCAGTCGATCAGGGCACGGTCATCACCTTTGGACACCAGTCGGAGGTCGAAGCCGAGGATGACGAAGCCATCCGGCCATTGCCGCAGCGGCTCTTGATGGAACTGACGGCGCACCGCACGCTCGCCCTGCGTAACGCCGTTGCTAACGATCCGCACGTCGCAATGACGGCGCTGCTGCACAAGCTGTGCCTGGATGCCTTCCAGCACAGCGCGTCTCCCGCCTGCCTCGAGGCCTCAGTCGGCCATGTCTTCTTCGCCGTCCAGGCCTCCGACCTCGGGGACACCGCGGCGGCGAAGGCTGTGGCGGAGCGGCACGAAGCATGGAAGGCCGAGCTGCCGGCGGAGGAGGGAGCCCTCTGGGAGTGGCTCGCAGCCCTCGACGACGACAGGCGGTCTCGGCTCCTGGCCCATTGCGTATCGTTCGGTGTCAACGCTCTCTACGAGCGGGCTGGCCGCTATGGTACCGGTCTCACCGACCACGGCTTGCGCTGTCGCCTGATCCAGGCCGACAGGCTGGCTGCGGCCGTCGGCCTCGACATGGTGGCGGCCGGCTGGCGACCGACCGCCGAGAACTACCTTGGCCGCGTGACCAAGCCGCACATCCTCGAAGCGGTGCGCGAGGCGAGGGGCGAGCAGGCGGCCGGGCTCATCGATCATCTGAAGAAAGCCGACATGGCGAAAGAGGCCGAGCGCCTGCTCGATGGCACCGGCTGGCTGCCCGCGCCGCTGCGCATCGCCATCGTCGCGCCAGAGGCCGATGAGCCGTCCGCACAAGGCGAGGCGTTGCCGGAGTTCCTGACCAGCGACGACGCCACGGCCGATGCATCGGAGGAGCGACCTCAGCAAGCGGCCGAATAACGTTCACACCAGGCGGCGTCCACCGTCCTTGGTTCTTCGACAATCCATACTTTGGCGCCCGGCCGTGTGCCGGGCGCCTTGGCTTGAGGGCAGTGACTGCCGCCACGAGAGGGAGAGGCCTGCCGGGAAGGGAGTGAGCCGGTTCAGGTCGAGAGAGCGCCGACCGGCTTGTCCGTTCCCGGCTCTCCCGAGGTCTTCCCCATGACTGCTGCCATCACCACGGCGGCCGCTGGCGCGGCCGCATCCGCTCGAGTCGCCCCTGCGCTCGATCCCGCCACGTGCGGCGCCGAGGCGGCGCAGCGTCCTCGTCCCGGTCGCCAACGCGGCCGGCGCATCGATGCCGGCGCCGCCATGGAAGACGCTCGCCGTCACAGCGATACGGAAGGCGGGCGCGACCCTTTATCCACTACAGAATCCACACAAGTGAATGCGCGTGTCCACGGTGGCCAGGTTTGTGTCGAGGACGGCAACGTTGTTGTCCTGCCGACGGAAGAGACCGCAGACCGGGACCTGCTCGCGGGATTGCTGGCTTCTTCGCAAGGGACGGCCTACGCATCTGCCCTCTTGCAGCACTTTCCCAGCATCGGGCATGTGATCTCGGCCGAAGCGTCGCAGCTTCGCGCATTCGGTTTGAGCCGACGCGACATCGCCGTCTTGCGGCTTGTCCACGAAATCGCCTGCCGCATGGCCAGGGCCGAAGTGCGCAGCCGTCCCGTCCTCGGCAATTGGCAGGCGCTGATCGCCTACTTGCAGACGGCAATGGCATACCAGCAGATCGAACAGTTTCGAATTCTATTTCTTGATCGCAAGAACACCCTCATCGCCGACGAGGTGCAGCAGCGCGGCACGGTCAATCACACGCCCGTTTACCCGCGGGAGGTGATGAAGCGCACCTTGATGCTCAACGCCTCGGCTCTCATCGTCGTGCACAATCATCCGTCGGGCGATCCCAAGCCATCCCGGGAAGACATCGAGACGACTCGCCAATTGAAGGCAGCGGCCAATGCTCTCGAGGTTGAACTGCACGACCATGTCGTGATCGGTCACGGCAAGCACGCGTCGTTCAAGTCTCTCGGATTGCTTTGATGCAGGCAGGTGCAATTTCGAGCGACCCGGTCACTGCGGCGCCGGCTCAGCGAGCATGGCTTACGCCATCCATGCCTTTCGCGCCCGGTCTTGTTCCGGGCGCTTTTTATTCAGGAGTGGTGATCGCGTCGTGATGAGAGGGAGAGGCCTGCCGGGACGGGAGTGAGCCGGTCGGGTCGAAGAGAGAGCGCCCGCCGGCTCGACCCAGTCCCGCTCTCCCGAGGTCTCCTCCATGACGACTCCCGTCGCTACCGCCAGCGTGACTGCCGCTCCGAGCACGCCTGCGCCGAACACCGCTGCCGCGCTTCTCGGCGCTGCTGAGCGCCTTCTGCCTGATCTTACTCGTGGCCGGCGCATTGATGCTGCGGCCCTGCGGGGCGCGATGGAGCACGCCTTCGGCGGCTCCGATGCTGAATGCTTGTGGCACTGGAAGACCGCATACGATGCCTGCGAGGCGGCGACGGTGCTCTTCCTGCGCCGCTTCGGTCCGGCCATGCGAGCGCGCGCGGCGTCGCCGGCGGTGCAGTTGGCGATGCTGGACAAGATCGCCGCCCTCCTGCCCAGCCACACCCGCCGCTCGCAGGAGAGCCAATCCCTGCAGCAGTTCTCCACGCCGATTGCGCTCGGCCTTGCGGCGAGCACTGCAGCCGCCATCACGCCGGCCGACCATGTGCTGGAGCCATCGGCCGGCACGGGCCTGCTCGCCATCTTTGCCGAGCTGGCGGGTGCTGGGCTTTCCCTGAACGAGCTCGCCGAGACGCGTGCGGGCCTCCTCAGTCTTCTTTTCCCGGCCGGCCCCGCCACCCGTTTCGACGCGGCGCACATTCACGATCATCTCGATCCCGGTGTGCGGCCAAGCGTCGTTCTCATGAACCCGCCGTTCTCGGCCGGCGCGCACGTCGATGGCCGCGTGGTCGATGCCGCACTCCGCCACCTGCGCTCGGCCCTGGCGCGCCTTCGCGATGGCGGGCGCCTGGTCGCGATCACCGGGGCCAATCTCTCGCATGACCATCCGGCTTGGCGCGATGCCTTCGTGCATCTGCAGGAGCACGCTTGCGTCGTCTTCACGACGGCAATCGACGGCGGCGTCTACGCGCGCCACGGCACCACGATGCCGACGAGGCTCACCGTGGTCGACAAGCGGCCCGCCGACGATCCGAAGTGCTTCCCGGATTCGCCCGGCATGGCGAAGGACGCCGCGACCCTGCTGGCCTGGGTGCTCGCCTCGGTGCCGCCTCGGCTGCCTGTCAGTGGCGCTATAACGCCGCCGGCCGTACCCCGCATTGCGCCGGCGCGCAGCATCCGCCCGGTTGGTCCGCGCTCCGTCTCCTTGGCCGTCGCCAACACCGAGTTCGAGGAGGTCGCCTACGAGGCCATCGATTGGCGGCCGGCCGAGACCGGCCGGCTCACCGAGTCGCTCTATGAACCGTATGCGCTGCAATCGATCCGGATTGCCGGCTCGCAACCGCATCCGACGCCGCTCGTGCAGTCGGCCGCCATGGCGTCGGTCGCGCCCCCGAAGCCGTCCTACCGGCCGGGGCTGGCGCCCGGTCTTGTCGCCAAGGGCGTGCTGTCCGACGCCCAGCTTGAGACCGTGATCTATGCCGGCGAGGCCCATTCGGGCTTGCTCGCCGGCGCCTGGACGGTGGACGAGACTTTCGACACGCTCTCGGCCGCGACCGAGGATGCCGAGCACACCGTCCACTTCCGCCGCGGCTTCTTCCTGGGCGACGGCACCGGCTGCGGCAAGGGCCGCCAGGTCGCTGCCATCATCCTTGACCACTGGCTGCGCGGCCGCCGCCGCGCGCTCTGGATCTCCAAGTCCGACGCCCTGATCGAGGATGCCCGGCGCGACTGGTCGGCGCTCGGCCAGGAACGCCTGTTGGTGCAGCCGCTGTCGCGCTTCCGCCCCGGCACGCCGATCCGGCTGCACGAGGGCATTCTGTTTGTGACCTACGCCACGCTGCGCTCCGCCGAGCGTGACGGCAAGCTCTCGCGCCTGGACCAGATCCTCGACTGGCTGGGCCGGGACTTCGACGGCGTGGTCGTGTTCGACGAGGCGCACGCTATGGCCAACGCCGCCGGGGACAGGGGCGAGCGCGGCGAGCAGGCGCCCTCCCAGCAGGGCCGCGCCGGCCTGCGCCTACAGCACGCCCTGCCCGACGCCCGCGTGCTCTACGTCTCGGCGACCGGCGCCACCACGGTGCGCAACCTCGCCTATGCCCAGCGGCTCGGCCTGTGGGGCGGCGACGACTTTCCGTTTGCGACGCGTTCGGAGTTCGTCCAGGCGATCGAGGCGGGCGGGGTGGCGGCGATGGAGGTGCTGGCGCGCGATCTCAAGAGCCTCGGCCTCTACACTGCCCGGTCGCTCAGCTATGCCGGCATCGAGTACGAGCTCCTCGAGCACGCGCTGAGCGACGAGCAGCGGCGCGTCTACGACGCCTATGCCGGCGCCTTCGAGATCATTCACAACAACCTCAATGCCGCGCTCGAGGCGGCCAACATCACCGGCACTGGCGAGGGTGGCTCCCGCACGCTCAACGCGCAGGCCAAATCGGCCGCACGCTCGGCTTTCGAAGCGGCCAAGCAGCGCTTCTTCGGCCATCTGCTCACCAGCATGAAGACCCCGACCCTGGTCCGCTCGATCGAGCGGGATCTCGCCCAGGGTCATGCGGCCGTCGTCCAGATCGTGTCGACCGGCGAAGCGCTGATGGAACGCCGGCTGGCCGAGATCCCGACTGCCGAGTGGAATGACATCTCGGTCGACATCACGCCGCGCGAGTACGTGCTCGACTATCTCGGCCATTCGTTCCCGACGCAGCTCTTCGAGGAGTACACCGACGACGAGGGCAACCTTCTATCGCGGCCGGTGTTCCGCGACGGCCAGCCGGTGCAATGCCGCGAGGCGATCGAGCGGCGCGACCGGCTGATCGAGAGGCTTGCCGCTCTGCCGCCGGTGCCCGGCGCGCTGGACCAGATCGTGCAGCGCTTCGGCACCGATCAGGTGGCCGAGGTGACGGGCCGGACCCGTCGCATCGTGCGCAAGGGCGACCGACTCGCCGTGGAGGCGCGCGCGCCGTCCGCCAGCCTTGCCGAGGCTGCGGCGTTCCAGGACGACAAGAAGCGCATCCTGGTGTTCAGCGAAGCCGGCGGCACGGGCCGCAGCTATCATGCCGATGTCGGCGCTCTGAATCGGCGTCTGCGCGTCCACTATCTGCTGGAGGCCGGCTGGAAGGCCGACGCGGCCATCCAGGGCCTCGGGCGCACAAACCGCACCGCCCAGGCGCAGCCGCCGCTGTTCCGGCCGATTGCCACCGACGTCGCCGCCGAGAAGCGCTTTCTGAGCACGATCGCGCGCCGGCTCGATACGCTGGGCGCCATCACGCGCGGCCAGCGGCAGACCGGCGGGCAGGGCCTGTTCCGGCCCGAGGACAATCTGGAGAGCCCCTATGCCCGCGCGGCGCTGCGCCAGCTCTACACGCTGCTCTATGCCGGCAAGGTCGAGGGCTGTTCTTTGCAGCGCTTCGAGGCCGCAACCGGCTTGTCGCTTACCGACCGTGACGGTTCCCTGCGCGAGGAGCTGCCCTCGATCGCGCAGTTCCTCAACCGGCTGCTGGCGCTCACGATCGGCCTGCAGAACACCCTGTTCGAGGTTTTCGAGGCGTTGCTGCGCGCCAAGATCGAGGGCGCCGTCGCGTCCGGCACCTATGACCGCGGCGTCGAGACGGTCATGGCCGACTCGCTCCGCATCGGCGATCGCCGCGCGATTTACCACCATGCCAGCACGGGCGCCGAAACTGAGGTGCTGACCATCCTGCGCCGCGACCGCAACCAGCCGCTCGCACTCGCCGAGGCCTTCGACCTGGCCCGCGAGCGCGGTGGCCGACTGCTGGTCAATCGCAAGTCCCACCGTGCGGCAGTCCAGGTCTCTGCGCCGAGCGTGATGCTGGACGACGGTGCCATCGAGCGGCGGGTGCGCCTCGTGCGACCGATGGAGCGCCCGGCTCTCCCTGCTGACTCCCCCGCAAGTTCAGCCTGGGAGGAGACTGACAGGGCCGCGTTCGCCGAAGCCTGGCAGGCGGAGGTGGCCGAGCTGCCGGCGTTCGCCGAGAGCCACCTGTACGTGGTGACCGGCTTGCTCCTGCCAATCTGGCGGCGCCTGCCGGAGGAGGGCTGTCGCGTCTGGCGCCTCGAGACCGATGACGGCCAGCGCATCATCGGACGGCAAGTCTCGGCCGCCTGGGTTGCCGACGCCGTCGGCGAGACACCGCAGCTCTGCGCCGAAGACGCGTGGACCGCTGTCTTCGAGCGCGGCGCGGTGCTGACGCTCGCCGACGGGCTGTCGTTGCGGCGCGCGATGGTCATGAGCGATGGCCGGGTCGAGCTTCTAGGCTTCACCGACGGCATGCTCGATCGGCTGAAGGCGACGGGCCTGATGTCGGAGATCATTGCCTGGAAGCTCCGGCTGTTCGTGCCGACCGGCGCGAACGGGCCCGCGATCCTCGAGGCCTTGCTCGAGCGGCATCCGCTGCGGCGGATCGCCGAGCGTGTGGCAGCGTGAGGAGGCGGTCATGGCCCAATCCGCCGCCGAGTTGGCGCGCCGCCTCGCGCGCGACACCGAGGCCGTGTGCCGCCACTATCTCTCCAACGGCCGCCGCCAAGGCCGCTACTGGCTGGTCGGCGACGTGCACAATATGCCCGGCCGGTCGATGTTCGTCCGGCTCAGCGGGCCGGAATCCGGTCCTGGCGCCGCCGGGCATTGGACCGATGCCGCATCGGCCGAATATGGCGATCTGCTTGACGTGATCCGCGAGAGCTGCGGTTTCATCGACTTTCGCGATGTCGCGGAGGAGGCGCGACGGTTCCTCGGCCTGCCCAGGTCCGAACACCGGCTCGTGTCGCAAGGCAGGAAGCCAGCACCCCGTGGCTCGCCTGAATCTGCCCGACGGCTGTTCGCGATGTCACGGCCGATCGCGGGCACGCTCGCGGAGGCATACCTGCACGAGCGAGGTATTGTCACCGTGCATGATGCCGGAGCCCTGCGCTTCCATCCGCGCTGCTATTATCGTGCCGACGAGCACGCCCCGACCGAGACCTGGCCGGCCATGGTCGCGTGCATCACGGATCTCGACGGCCGCATCACGGGCGTGCATCGCACCTGGCTCGACCGCTCCGGTCGCGGGAAGGCGCCGATCGACACGCCACGCCGGGCTATGGGTGAGCTTCTGGGCAACGCGGTGCGATTCGGCCCGGCTGCCGACGTGCTCGCCGCTGGCGAGGGCATCGAGACCATGCTGTCGCTGCGATGCGCCCTGCCGGCCATGCCCATGGTGGCAGCCCTGTCCGCCAATCACCTCGCCGCCTTGTTGCTTCGATCGACGCTGCGCCGGCTCTACATCGCGCGCGACGCCGACCCGGCAGGTGACCGCGCGGCGGCGACGCTGAGCACCCGCGCCAAGGAGGTCGGGATCAAGGCGATCACGCTCTCGCCCAGACTCGGCGACTTCAACGATGACCTGCGCGCATTCGGCGTTGACCACCTGCGGACAGCCTTGCGGCACCAGCTCGCGCCGCAGGACGCGCAGCAATTCTTCGATCCGATGATGGCCGGGATAGGGTGACCGGCGGGCAAGGCCGCAATCGTCGCGGTCGGCAACGACGAGTTCCTGGGCCGCCAGGAGAGGCCGCGCCCGGCCTTCTGGGGCGATCGGACGGCAGGCGGTCCGGCTCCTGCAACGGCGGCGCGCGGCTATTTTCCGCCGGCGCTGACGCGCCTTTGCATCGCGAAGCAAAATAGCCGCGCTCTGCCGTCCTCCGCTGGCGCTCCGGCCGCTCCGCGGTGCAGGCCCGGTCCGCCTGCCGTCTCGGCGCCCACGAAGGCCGCGATGGGCGCGGCCGATCCGGCAAAGGACCTCATCATGACCACCGACCGCGATGATCTCGATCTCGAGCCCACCGATACCACATCCCCAACCGAGCATGTTCTCAGCGAGCTGCAGCTTTACGGCTGGCGTCCCTTCGACGATGCGCCCGACCCCAGGCCGCTGCCCGAGGGCAACGCCGTCGCCGGCGCCGTCGCCGACATCTTCGACGCCCTGGTCGCGACCTTGAGCGACACCCGCCTCGAGCCCGACCTCGAAGACCTGCTCTGGTCCGCCGCCAACCTCTTCCATCGCGCCGTCGACCGCATCGAGCGCGAGCTCGACGACAACGAGCAGGCGCAGCACAAGAGCCAGCGCGAGCAGAACGGCTCGGAGGTGCGCTCGGTCGAGCTCGAACGTCTCACCGCCCAGGGCATCTCGCTGATCGAGCGGCGCAATGCCATGGAGCTCTTCCGCGACCAGGCAGCCGAGCAGTTCGAGCGTCACACCGGGTCAGCCTGGCGGCCGCGCACCGGGTCGATGGTCAGCCGCAGCACACTTACTGCGGCAATGATCGACAGCCGCGACTTCCTCGCCGCCCGGCGTCGCGCCGACACCGAGGTCCTGCTGCCCAAGGGTCCCAAGATCGCGCTCAGCGGTGGCCTCGACTACAACGACCATCGCCTGATCTGGGCCAAGCTCGATCAGGTCCACGCCAAGCGTCCCGACATGGTGCTGCTGCACGGCGGCTCGCCCAAGGGCGCCGAGCGCATCGCCGCCCGCTGGGCCGACCATCGCAAGGTGCCGCAGATCGCCTTCAAGCCCGACTGGACCCGCCACGCTAAGGCGGCACCGTTCAAGCGCAACGACGCCATGCTCGAG
>JADHLS010000140.1 GCA_016780605.1 Reyranella sp. | reverse complement strand
CTTCTTCTGGATCTCGCTGTCGACGAGCTGGGCGCTGCTGAGCGGTTTTGCCGGCTATTTCAGCCTGGGCCACGCCGCCTTCTTCGGCGTCGGCGTCTACACGACCGCAGCGCTCACCACCAAGTTCGGCATGCCGTTCCTGCCGACCGTGCCCATCGCCGCCGCCCTGGCGGCATTGCTGGCCGCCGGTATCGGCGCCGTCGTGTTCCGCCTGCGCCGCCTGCGCGGCGAGCTGTTCGCGCTGCTGACGCTCGCCGTTACCTTCGTGATCGCCACGATCATCCTCAACACGCCGATCGACGGCGGCGGCGGCGTGTTCATGAGCGCCGTGCCGCTGCCCGACCTGATGCCGACGCCCACCGGCACGATCTACATCCTGGGCTTCGCCATGTGCGTCCTGACGCTGGGTACGGCCTGGGGGGTCGCCCATTCGCGGCTGGGCATGGGCCTGTTCGCCATCCACGACGACGAGGACGTCGCCGAGGCCAAGGGCGTGCCGACCTTCCGCTACAAGATCCTGGCCTTTGCGCTCTCCGCCGGCATTGCCGGTGCGGTGGGCGGCATCCATGCCATGTATGTCGGCTTCGTCACTGTGGCCGGCACCTTCGAACTGACCGTGCCGCTCTACGTCGTGCTGATGAGCGTTCTCGGCGGCTCGCGCCATTGGTTCGGTCCGGCGATCGGCGCCACCTTTATCACCGCGCTGCTCTATGCCTTCATCAGCGGCGGCGAGGCCATCATGGGGCGCGCCATCGTCGGCCTGATTCTGATCGTCGCCATCCTGTGGCTGCCCGACGGCGTCATCCCGGCTTTGCAGAAGTGGCGAAAGGGACGTCGGGCGCCGGCAGAGGAACCGCGCGCCGAGGTCGTGCCGGTGGTGCCGGCGACACCGCCCCGGATCGCCGACCATCACATCATGGAAGTGCGCGGCGTCACCAAGCGCTTCGGCGGCCTTCAGGCGCTGGCCGGAGTCGACCTCGACGTGTGCGAGGGCGAGATCTTCGGCCTGGTCGGTCCCAACGGCTCGGGCAAGACGACGCTGATCAACGTCATCTCGGGCTTCTATCCGCTCAGCACGGGCACCATCACCGTCGACGGTGCGGAGATCGGCCGCGTGCCGGCGCACCAGATTGCCCGGCGCGGCGTGGCGCGCACCTACCAGATTCCACGGCCGTTCGTGAACATGAGCGTGCTCGACAATGTGGCGCTTGCCGCCACGTTTGGCGGCCCGGTGCGCTCCAAGACCGAGATCCGAGACGAGGCCCGGCACTGGATCGGCTTCACCGGGCTTTCCGGCAAGGAGGACGCGCTGCCGGCCGGCCTGAACCTGCACGAGCGCAAGTTCCTGGAGCTGGCGCGCGCGCTCGCCGCACGGCCCAAGCTGCTGCTGCTCGACGAGGTGCTGTCGGGGCTCAATCCGGCCGAGATCGACAACGCCATCCGCCTGGTGCGCGCCATCCGCGCCCAGGGTGCCACCATCGTCTTCGTCGAGCATCTGATGCGCGCCGTGGTCGAGCTCTGCGACCGCGTTGCCGTGCTGAACGAGGGCAAGCTCTTTGCGCTCGGAGCGCCGCGCGAGGTCATGCGCGATCCACGCGTCGTCAGCATCTATCTGGGCAAAGCCTATGCTGCTTGAAGCGCGCGGCCTCCATGTCGGCTATGGCGACGCCACGGCGATCTGGGGCGTCTCGCTCGACGTCGAGGCCGGCGAGATCGTCTCGGTGATCGGCCCCAATGGCGCCGGCAAGACGACGCTGATCAACGCCATGGCGGGACTGCTGCGCTGCCGCACCGGCTCGCTGATGTTCAACGGCGCCGACATGACGTGCGTCCGCGCCCACGACTATTGCGGCCACGGCATCGCCCTGGTGCCGGAGGGCCGGCGGCTGTTCGTCAAGATGTCGGTCGAGGAGAACCTCGAGCTCGGCTGCTATCTGCCGGCCGCCCGTGCTCATCGGCAGGAATCGCTCGATCACGTCTACGGCCTGTTTCCCATCCTGCGCGACAAACGAAACCAGCCGGCCGGCGAGCTGTCGGGCGGCCAGCAGCAGATGGTGGCGATCGGCCGCGCCTTGATGGCGCGCCCGCGCATCGTGCTGTTCGACGAGCCGTCGCTGGGCCTCGCCCCCACCATCGTCGACGACATGTTCGACATCATCATGCGCGTGCGCGCAGAGGGCGTGGCGGTGCTGCTGGTCGAGCAGAACGTCCTGAAGGCGCTCGACGTCGCGGACCGCGCCTATGTGCTGGAGCAGGGACGCATCGTCACCACCGGGCTGCCGGCCGATCTGCTGAAGCAACCCCACATCCGCGAAGCCTATCTCGGCGTTTGAGGACCACCATGGCCAAGATCCTGAAGATGCCGCTCGACGTCGCCGACCGCGCCGCCGCCACGACCGCGCCGCAGGACGTGCTTGCCGAGGATGCCGCGACCTTCGACGTCCTGCGCCGCATGCGCGAGGACATCCTCGACTGCGTGCTGAAGCCCAACCAGCGCCTGCGCTTCGGCGAGCTGCGGCAACGTTACGACACCTCGGTCGGCACGCTGCGCGAGGCTCTGTCGCATCTGGTGTCCGAGGGCCTCGCGCGCACCGAAGCCGGCCGCGGCTTCAGCGTGGCGCCGATCTCGCTCGCCGATTTCCTCGATCTCAGCGAATTGCGCGTCTATCTCGAGACCCGGACGCTGGCCGACGCGATCCGCCATGGCACCGACGCCTGGGAAGCCGAGATCGTGAGCGCCCACTTCCTCCTGAGCAAGCTCGGCCCGCCCAAGATGAACGATCCCGTTAGCGTCAAGCGAGAGTGGGGCAAGCGGCACAAGCGTTTCCACGATTCGCTGGTTGCGACCTGCACCTCACCGTGGTCGCTCCATTTCCGCAGCGAGCTGTTCGACCAGGCGCGCCGCTATCACTGGCTGACGATGATCCACGCCCGCTCGCGGCGGCGGAACGAGCACCTGGAACTGCGCGACGCAGTGCTGGCGCGCGATGTCGATCTCTCCTGTGCGCTGATCGAGAAGCATATCCGCACGACGGTGGAGCAGGCGGCCTCGGAGGTGCCCGGCCTGACGATGGACGGCGCCCGTCCGGCGAAGCGGAGGAAGGCATGAAGCGCCGGACGCTCATCGCTTCGGCCACGGCAGCGCTTGCCGCGCCATCCATCGGACGGGCCCAGGTGTGGCCTGCCAACCCGATCCGCCTGATGCACGGCTACGATGGCGGCTCCAATCCCGACACCATCGCGCGCCATCTGGCGGCGCCGCTCACCGAGATCCTGGGCGTTCAGATCGTCGTCGAGCCCCGCCCCGGTGCGGCGGAACGCCTCGCGGCGACGCAGATCGCGCGCATGAAGCCGGACGGCGGCGTGCTGTATCTGATGACCGGCGGCCAGGCCGTGGTCTCGGCGACCGACAAGAGTTTGCCTTATGACCTGCTGCGTGACTTCGATTACGTCGGCATCGTCACGCGCTTTCCGTTCGCATTGACGGTTGGGCCGGAGTCACGCTTCAAGACGATCCAGGCCTACATGGACGAGGCCCGCAAGGCGCCTGGCAAGTTGACCTACAGCACGTCCGGCGTCGGTTCGACCTTGCACATGGCCGTTGAGTTGTTGCTCTCGCAGACGGGCTTGTCGCTCACGCACGTGCCCTACAAAGGCGGGGTCGCTGCTCCGTACAATGACCTGGTAGGGGGCCGAATCGACATGATGGTGGTGACCTTCACGGGCGGTCAGCCGCTCATGAAGGCCGATAAGCTGCGTGCCCTGGCCGTGACGTCCAAGGAACGCCATCCCGGCTTTCCGGATGTGCCCACGATCGCCGAGACGCTGGTGCCCGATTTCGACGTCGTGTCGTGGCTGGGCTTCGCCGCGCCGGCTGGCCTGCCGCCGGCCTTGCGCGATCGGCTGAACGAGGCGCTTCGTCAAGCGATGGCGCGGCCCGGGATCAAGGAGAAGCTAGAGGAGTTGGGCAACGACACGCGGGTTAGCACACCGGCTGAATTCCGCGCACGTGTCGAGCAGGACCTGTCACGCTGGCGTCCGCTCGCCCATGTCGTCAACCAGTCGTAAAGTGCCGGCAGTACGGGGATATTCATGAGCAAATACGGTATCGGTCAGCCTGTCCTGCGTTTCGAGGATCCACGGCTGTTGCGCGGCCAGGGCCGCTTCATCAACGACGTCAATCTGCATGGCCAGACGCACGCCGTGTTCGTGCGCTCACCGCACGCCCACGCGAAGATCAGGTCGATCGACGTCGAGGAGGCGAAGAAGTCGCCCGGTGTGCTGGCCGTCTACACCGGCCATGACGTCGTCGCCGACGGCCTCGGCATGCCCAAGGCCAACATGCCGCGCAAGCGCCCCGACGGTAAGCCGATGTTCGCGCCGCAGCGGCCGCCGCTGGTGACGGACCGCGTGCGCTATGTCGGCGATCCGGTGGTCATGGTGATCGCCGAGACATTGGCCGAGGCCAAGGACGCCGCCGACCTGGTCACTATCGACTACGAGGCGATCCCGTCGGTCACCTCGACCGAGGACACGGTGAAGCCCGGTGCGCCCGCGGTGTGGGACGAGTGCCCCGACAACATCTCCAACAACGTCGAGCGAGGCAACAAGGCCGCCACCGACGAGGCGATCAAGGGGGCGGCGAAGGTCGTCAAGCGCCGCTACGTGATCACGCGCGTGCACGCCCAGTACATGGAGCCGCGCGGCACGCTCGCCACCTACGACCAGGGCGAGGATCGCATGATCCTCTACGCCGACGTGCAGTATCCCCATCGCGTGCGCAACATGCTGGCGCAAAACGTCTTCAAGGTGCCCGAGAGCAAGATGCGGGTGATCGCCCAGGACGTCGGCGGCGGCTTCGGCACCAAGGGCTGGCAGTATGTCGAGCATCGCCTGACGGTGTGGGCGGCGCGCAAGTTGCTGCGTCCGGTCAAGTGGACGTGCGAACGCAGTGAAGCGGTGATGGCCGACGAGCACGGCCGCGACAATATCGGCGAGATCGAGCTGGCGCTTGACAAGGACAACAAGTTCGTCGCGCTCCGGCTCAACATGCTGGCCAACATCGGCGCCTATGTCGGCTCGGACCGCAACCTGCTGTCGCCTTTCGGCATGATCGGCACGGTGCTGGGCGTCTATATGATTCCCAAGGCGTATATCAACGTGGTGGGCGTGCTCAGCAACACCAACCCGACCGCTCCCTATCGCGGCGCCGGCCGGCCGGAGGCGATCTACCTGATCGAGCGGCTGATCGACGACGCGGCACGCGAGCTCGGTGTCGATCGCGTCGAGCTGCGCCGCAAGAACATGCTGGCCGAGAAGGACCTGCCGTATCAAAGCCCGGTCGGGCCGTTCTACGACTGCGGCAAGTTCGAGGAGAATCTCGACATGGGACTGAAGCTCGCCGATGTGGCGGGCTACAAGGCGCGCGTCGAAGATTCGAAGAAACGCGGCAAGCTGCGCGGCATGGGCATCGTCAATGCCATCGAGCAGGCGGCCGGCACGGCGCAGCCGGAATATGCCGAGATCCGCTTCAATCCCAGCGGCACGGCGGCGCTGCTGATGGGCACCAAGGCCCAGGGGCAGGGCCACGAGACCATGTTCAAGCAGATCCTGCACGAGCGCCTGGGCATCGACCCCAAGGACGTGCAGTACATCGACGGCGATACCGACCGCGTCGCGTTCGGCATGGGCACCAACGGCTCGCGCTCGACCGTGCTGGGCGGCTCAGCCTTGTTCATGGCCGCCGGCAAGGTGATCGAGAAGGGCAGGAAGCTCGCCGGCCATCTCCTGGAGGCGGGTGAGCAGGACATCGAATTCAAGGAAGGCAGCTTCACCGTCAAGGGCACCGACAAGAGCGTGTCCCTGAAACAGGTGGCGGTGGCGGCATTCAATCCGACACGCTGGCCGAAAGGCGGCTGGGAGGGCGGGCTGTACGAGAACGCCACCTTCCTGGGCCAGAAGGACACCTTCCCCAACGGCTGCCACATCTGTGAGGTCGAGGTCGATCCCGAGACCGGCGAGGTCAGGCTCGATCGCTATTCAGTGGTCGACGACGTCGGCACCGTGATGAATCCGATCGGGCTGAAAGGCCAGATCCATGGCGGCGTCGCCCAGGGCGTCGGCCAGATCCTGAGCGAGCAGGTCGTGTGGGACCGCGACAGCGGGCAGCTGCTGACCGCGAGCTTCCTCGACTACGCCATGCCGCGCGCCGACACGATGTGCAGCATGGAGATCAAGAGCAACCCGGTGCCGACGCAGTACAATCCGCTCGGCGCCAAGGGGGCCGGCGAGGCGGGCACGGTGGGAGCCATGCCGGTGGTGATGAACGCCATCATGGATGCGCTGGCGCCGCTCGGCGTCAAGGACGTCGCCATGCCGGCGACGTCGCTCAATGTGTGGCGCGCGATCGAAGAAGCCAAGAAGTAGGGGAGCGACATGAGCGTACTGCAAGGGCCGCGCAAGGAAGTGCGGCGCGTGATGAAGGACGGCAGCGAGTACTGGGTCCAATTCAAGGATGGCCGCATCGTGTTCGCCGACGGCCGCAGCTGCGGCGAAGACGAGGTCGTGCATTTGCCGCCGTGCCTTCCGACCAAGATCATCTGCGTGCACGTGAACTACATTTCGCGCTACTTCGAGTTCAACAACTCGCGCACGCCGCCCAAGTCGCCGACCTACTTCCAGAAGCCCCTGACCGCGCTCAACGCCCACAAGGGAGAGCTGATCAAGCCCAAGGGTTACAAGTACGTGAACTATGAGGGCGAGATGGCCGTCGTGTTCGGCAAGGTGACGCGAAACGTCACGCGCGAGGAGGCCTGGGATTGCATCGCGGGCTTCGCGCCGTCGAACGACTTCGGCTGCCACGATTTCCGCGATACGGATGCCGGCTCGATGCTGCGCGTAAAGGGCATGGACGGGTTCTGTCCGATCGGACCGGGCCTGGTCTCTGGCGTCGACGTCACCAAGTCGACGCTACGGTCATACAAGAACGGCAAGATGGTGCAGGAGGGCGCGATCAGCGAGCAGATCTTCGACTGCGGCTACCTGATCGCCGACCTCGCCCGCCATATGACGTTCCTGCCCGGTGACATTCTGCTCACCGGCACGCCTGCGAACTCGCGCCCGCTCGAAGCGGGCGATACGATCGATGTCGAGGTGACCGGCATCGGCCGGCTGTCCAACAAGGTGGTCGAGGTGCCGGCGCCGCGCGCCGTCGTCGGCTTCCCGGCCAGTCCCGACAGCGACGGCGTGCGCCGCGTGGCGCTCGGCAACGAGGAACGCCTGCCCGACAAGTTCAAGGCAACAGTTTGAGACAGGAGGAAAACCATGGTCGCAATCAAAGCCGCCGAATTCGCCTTCCCTCGGATGGAGGCGCCGGACCTCGATGAGATGGAGGAATTTCTCACCCATTTCGGCCTGGTGCGGGCCGAGCGCACCAACGATGCGCTTTACATGCGCGGAGCCGACGGTCATCACCATTTGCACGCCGTGCACAAGGGCGGCACCAAGTTCATCGGCTTCGCCTATCACGCGGCGAGCGAGGATGACTTGAAGCGCCTCGCCACGCTGCCCGGCGCCTCGGGCATCGAGACCGTGAACGAGCCGGGCGGCGGCAAGCGCGTGCGCCTGAAGGAGCCCAACGGCTACCAGATCGAGGTCATCCACGGCATGTCGAGCGTGCCGCCGACCAAGATCGAGCGCGACCCGGTCAACACCGGCAGCAATCCGCTGGCCCGCAAGGGCCGGCTGATGCGGCTTTCGAAATCTCCGACGATGATCCAGCGCATCGGCCACGGCGTGTTGGCAACGCCAAAGGTCAAGGAGACGGTGAGCTGGTTCCGCGAGACGCTGGGCATGATCCGCTCGGACGACGTCTATGCCGGCGAAAAGGAAAACGTGATCGGCGCCTTCAGCCGCCTCGACCGCGGCGATGAATATGTCGACCACCATGTGCTGTTCTGCGTGCACAACGAGAAGACGGGCCTCAACCACGTCTCCTACGAGGCGCAGGACATCGATGCGGTGTTCCAGGACCACGAGCACATCAAGAATGTCGGCAAGTACGAGCACATGTGGGGCATCGGTCGCCATCTGCTGGGCAGCCAGGTCTACGACTACTGGTGTGACCCGTGGGGTCGCGTGCACGAGCGCTGGGCCGATACGGACCGCCTGAATGCGGCCAACGGCGGCCATCTCCTGAGCGTGGAGGAGGGCTTCCAGTCGCAGTGGGGCGAGCGGCCGCCGGAGCGCTTCATCGGCCACGCCAGCCCCTGATCGCGTCGTTTCCAAGTAGAGGAGGGTAGAACCATGTCCAAGCGACCTGCCGATTCGTCGGCCGCCCGCGATGCGTTGCGCCAGTTCGCGCCGAAGCTGGTCGATCTCACCGACACCGTGCTGTTCGGCGACGTCTGGGAGAGGCCCGGCCTCTCCAAGCGCGACCGCAGCCTGATCACCTGCGCCGCCCTGGTGGCGCTGAACCGCACCGAGCAGCAGGTCGGACACTTCCAGCGCGCCATCAAGAATGGCGTCAAGCAGGAGGAGCTGCTCGAGCTCATCACGCATCTCGCCTTCTATGGCGGCTGGCCGGTCGCCATGTCGGCGGCCAATGTCGCCAAGAAGGTGTTCGAAGGGGGAGACCAGAAGTGAAGCTCTGCTATTTCAACGACTATCGCCTGGGCGTCATCAAGGGCGACGCCGTCGTCGACGTCACCGATGCGGTGAAGGACATCCCGCACATCGACACCAAGGACCTGATCATCGGGCTGATCGCCCGATGGCACGACTACAAGGCCAAGGTCGACAAGGCCGCCAACGAGGGCACCGGCACGCCGCTCAAGAACGTGCACCTGCGCCCGCCGGTCCCCAAACCCGGCAACATCGTCTGCATGGCGGTGAACTACATGGAGGACGGCACGCTGAAGGAGAAGCCGCAGATCAACGCTTTCCACAAGGCGGCCTCGGCGGTGATCGGCGATGGCGACACCATGGTGCTGCCGGACGTGCCGGCCTCGATCTTCGAGGGCGAGGCCGAGCTCGCCCTGGTGATGGGCAAGCCCGCGACCCGCGTCAGCCAAGCCGACGCCATGAAGCATGTCTTCGGCTATACCTGCTTCATCGACGGCTCGGCGCGCGGTCTGCCGCCGCCGGGCAACGTATTCTTCCAGATGAAGTCGCGCGACACCTTCGCGCCGATCGGCCCGTGGATCGTCACCGCCGACGAAATCGCCGATCCGCAGAACCTCAACATCACGCTCTCGAACAACGGGCAGGTGATGCAGAAGTTCAACACCAACGACATGGCGCACAACATCCCGCGCTCAATCGAATGGGCGAGTTCGATCCACACGCTCAATCCTGGTGACATCCTGGCCACCGGCACCAACCATCGGGGCCTGCACTCCTTCATGGACGGCGACAAGATCGAGCTCACCGTCGAGAAGGTCGGCACCCTGCACATCAACGTGAAGGACGAGCTCAAGCGCACCTGGGCCCGGACCACGCGCTCGCAGCACAAGGACAAGGGCGGCGAGGGCGCGCACACGCCGCAGACC
>JADHLS010000139.1 GCA_016780605.1 Reyranella sp. | reverse complement strand
AAGGAGCTCGGCTGGTAACATTGGCGATCTCTGGCGATCATGAGTGACGACAGTCCCGCTTCTTCAGCTGAAAAGGATGCCCTGGCGCTCCGCATCCACCGCTTTATCGCGGGGATCGAACGGGCCAGGCGCCCGACCAACCGCCGCGAAAGCCACCATGTCGTCATCGCGCTGCGCTGCCTGCAGGACGGGCAGTACGCGGCGGGCCAGCAGGCGATGACCGACGCCGAGCGCCTCGCCCCGATCCCGCCCGAGGCGGCGATCCGGCTCGAGACCAACACACCCGTCCCGGTGCACCAGCTGCGCGCCGGGCTGCAGGCGATCCTCGCCGGCGAGGTCTGAGCGGCGATGAAGACGATCAGCGGCGACTGGAACGACGCGCCCGAGGCGGTCACGCTGATCGATGCGCATCATCACCTGTGGGACCTTGCGGCAAACCGCTATCCTTTTCTCAGTGACACGCCCGAGCCGCACTTTTTCCTGGGCGCCTATGATGCGATCAGGCGGAACTACCTGCCGGAAGACTATCTGCGGGATTCGCGCGGCCACAATGTGCTGACGACAGTGCATTGCGAGGCCGAGATGGATCGCACCGCCCAGGTCCGCGAGACCGAGTGGCTGACCGGGATCAACGCACGTCACGGCTTTCCCGGCGCCATCGTGGCGCACGCCTGGTTCCACACCGACGACGCGGAGGAGATCCTGGCCGCGCAGGCGCGGTTTCCGCTGGTGCGCGGCATCCGCTCCAAGCCGGTGACGGCGGTCCGTCCCGACGCCATGACGCCCGGCGCGCCGGGCACGATGCAGGACGAGAGATGGCTGCGCGGCTTCGCGCTGCTGGAGAAATACGGGCTGTCGTGGGACCTGCGCGTGCCCAACTGGCACCTCGCCGAAGCCGCCGAGGTGGCCCGCCAGTTCCCGCGCACGCCGATCATGCTCAACCACACCGGCTTCCCGTGGGATCGCAGCGAGGAGGGCCTGGCCGCCTGGCGTCGCGGCATGGAGGTGCTGGCGCGCCAGCCCAACGTCCACGTCAAGGTCTCGGAGTTCGGCCTGAAGGACAGCCCGTGGAAGTACGAGTCCAACCGGCGTGTCGTTCAGGAGGCGATCGCGATCTTCGGCATCGAGCGCTGCCTGTTCGCAACGAACTTCCCGGTCGCCGGCCTCAGGATCGACTACGACACGCTGGTCCGGTCGCTCAGCCGCATGCTGGCGGATCGTTCGCCGGCCGATCGCGAGCGCTTCTTCTGGAGGAACGCCGCCTCGTTCTACCGTCTCTCGGTTTAGGCCGCGCCTATCGCGTGGCGGCGCTCAGGTGCACGACATTGTCGGTGTCCGCCGCGTCGCCGCCCAGGCTCGACGCGGCCGCGCGTCAGCCATTTCCTCGGCAAGGTTCCGGCGTGAAGGCCATGTCAGCGGGCGCACGCAGCCTCGGGTGCACAGCACCCTGGCGAGAGTGCTGCTGAGGACCTGAGTCTCGCCGAATCGGGCCAAATCCTCGACGAGCAGAAATAGTACAGCCTTATTTCCGCAGAGCTTGTGCCCATTTTCCGGCGAGACTCGCATCGGCAGGGAAGCAAGGGGGCACATGAGCCTGGTTCTCGATCCAGAGGCGGCGCGCCTGTCGGCCGCACCGGTGACGGCGGTCGCGCTGGTGGATGACGACGATCTTTTTCGCGAAACGCTGGCGGCGGAGCTCGGCGATCACGGCTTCGAGGTGCACGCTTTCGCCGACGGCGAATCCTGTCTGACCGCCCTGCAGCAGGGGCTCGTGGCCGAGCTGGTGCTGCTCGACTGGGAGCTGCCGGGGCTGCAAGGCTTCGAGGTCTTGCAGTTGCTGCTCGAGGCGGACCGCGACCGGCCGGTGATCATCCTGACTGGGCGGTCAGCGGCGCAGCGCGAGCTCGAGGCGCTGCAGGGCGGCGCCATCGACTTCGTCGACAAGGCGCGCGGCATCGACGTGCTGCTCCCGCGCATGCGACTGCTCGCGCCGAACGGCAACGCCCCGCCAGATGCAACCGCGGCGGAGCCGGCGCCGGTCGCCTGCGGGCCCCTGCTGCTGCAGCCGCGCAAGGCGCGGGCCGAATGGCGCGGCCACAATGTCGAGCTCACCGTCGCCGAGCAGAGGATCGTGGCCCTGCTGGTGGCGCAAGGCGGCCAGCCCGCGACCTACCGGGCGATCTACGACCAGGTGCACTATGCCGGCTTCGCCGCCGGGGACGGCGAGCGCGGCTTCGAGCGCAACGTGCGCACCATGATCAAGCGCCTGCGCCGCAAATTCCGGACGATCGATCCCGACTTCCAGGCAATCCGCAGCGTCACGAGGGTGGGATATGCGTGGGAGGGTCCTTAACCCTCGCACGATCTTGGCCCAATATAGTCGGCACCGCGTTGCGGGAGCCGACCGATGGACATATCGACTTCGGAAATGCTGGCGCTCATGGCGGCAGGCGTGGCCGTCATCGTCGGCATCACGATGGCGACGACCAGCAGTTCACGGCTGCTGAAGGCCGGAGGTTATGCCTTCACTGCGGTCTTCATCATTGGCGTGGCAATCGCCGTCTTCCGGACGCCGGTCAAAGACGTGAATGCCTCGCACGCGCGCAACATCGCCGGTCTCCTGCTTGTCGCCGCCGCCGGCTGGGCGGTGCTGAGCGCCACCCGCGCCTTTCGCAACGGATAAAGGGGGTGATCATGTACAAGCACATCCTGATCTCGACCGACGGATCAGAGGTCGCAGCCAAGGGCGTCGATCATGGCCTGGCCCTGGCCAAGAGCGTCGGCGCCAAGGCCACCATCGTCATGGTGACCGAGCGCTTTCCGATCTACGGCGGGTCGGAGTGGATACCCGGGCCGACTGAATTGGCGGCGTACGAATCGGCGCAGAACGAAGCCGCCACGAAGGTCCTGGATGGTGTCAGGAGCGCAGCGGATGGACTCGGCGTCCTTGTCCAGACTGTTCATGTCTCGGAGGCCCAGCCGGCCGAGGCGATCGTCAAGACCGCCGGCGAGCGCGGGTGCGATCTTATCGTCATGTCCTCGCACGGCCGACGCGGGCTGCGCCGTCTTCTTCTAGGCAGCCAGACTTCCGAGGTTCTGGTCAGCAGTCCGGTTCCCGTTTTGGTGGTCAGATAGGCCGTCAGGTGGCGGCACCGGCAAGGTAGGCGGCCGCGCGCCAGGCATGATGTGCGCGCCGGTCGAGCAGCCGCACGGCATCGACGCTTGCCATGGCATCGCTGGCCGCGCGCTTGCCGGCACCCACGGAATCGAGCGTGGCCTGGCGATGCCGCGGACGCAGGCGGGCCAGCTCCGCGGCACTGCGCGCGAGACGGTCGATGAACTCGGAAACATCGCCTTCGGTGACGTGATGCTCCAGCACGGCGGCGCCCTCGGCGGCACTACGCATGGCGTCGGTGTAGAGCTGCAGGGCGCGCTGCTCGTCAGGGGAGTCGAGCGACGTCTCGGTCGTCGCTCCCTCTCCGATCACTTCGGCCAGCTGGATCGTATGGTCGAGCGCATGCAGCGTGTAGATGAACCATTGCCGCTCGTCTTCCGAGGGCAACGGTTCGGTCACCTTCGACAGGAAGGCCTGGACCTGGTGCAACGTGTCGGTCGCCTGAGCGGCGGACGTCGAGGATGAACACAGCGCCTGCAGGACATGCGCCACCGTGCGGCGCGCCGCCTCGACGGCGACGATGGGTGAGGCGGCGAGCGCCGCGGGATCGAGATAGCGCGTGGCGGGCGCGCCACGATCGGGAACGATGCGCTCGATCAGCCGCGTGAACGGACCGATCAGCGGCAGCAGGATCGCGACGCCCACGACGTTGTAGGCCGTATGATAGGCCGCCACCAAGGTCACCGGATCGATGCTCGCGGCAGCGCGCAGCATCAAGCGGGCGGTCGCCGGGAACAGGACCAGCGCCACGATGGCGGCAATCAGCTTGAAGGCGATGTAGGCCACGGCCAGGCGCTTGGCGGTGTTGCTGGCGCCGATCGCCGCCATCGCCGAGCTGGTCGAGGTGCCGATGTTCTGGCCGATGACCAATGCCAGCGCCTGATCCAGCCCGATCGCGCCGGCGAACAGCGCCGAGATGGTGACGGTGATGGCCGCGGTCGAGGACTGCATCACGGTGGTCATCACGATGCCGGTCACGACCAGCGCCAGGAGGCCCGTCAGGCCGGACCACCACGACACACCCTGCCCGCCCAGCACGGCGGGCAGGTCCGCCGGATTGAGTGCGGCGGCGAGGCCGCTCATGCCCTGCTGCAGGGTCGTCAGGCCCACCAGGATCAGGGCGAAGCCTGCGATGGCGCCGCCGCTCGCCGCCCAGCGGCCCTTGCCGATCAGCTTCAGCAGCGCGCCCGCGAACACGATCGGCAGGGCATAGGCGGTGAGCGAGATGCGCACGCCCAGCAGCGCCACCAGCCAGCCGGTCCCGGTCGTGCCGATGTTGGCGCCGAACACCAGGCTCAGCCCCTGCGGAAAGGTGAGCAGCCCCGCGCTCACCAGCCCGATGGTGGTCATGGTGGTGGCGCTGGACGACTGCACCAGCAAGGTCACGACCGCGCCCCAGATGGTGCCGCTGAGCGACGTTCTCGTCGCCCTGGCGAGCACCGTGCGCAAGGCGGAGCCCGCGAGCGCCTTCAGGCCGTCGGTCATCACGGCCATGCCGAGCAGAAAGAAGCCTATGCCACCGGCGATGGCGACCGCGGTTTCCAAGGGTCCTCCGATCAGAACGAGCCGAGCAGGCTGCCCAGCACGATCACCGCGACCAGCGCCAGCAGCGCGCTCACGATAGCGGCCATGACGATGTCGAAATAGCTCTTGGCGTGGGTTGAGCCGCACACCGCGAGCAGGGTCACGACGGCGCCGTTGTGCGGCAGGCTGTCGAGGGTGCCGGCGCCGATCACGGCCACGCGATGCATCAGGGCGGGATCGATGCCCTGCTCCGCCGCGAGCTTCATGTAGGTCGGGCCGAGCGCATCGAGGGCGATGGTGAGCCCGCCCGAGGCCGAGCCGGTCAAGGCCGACAACACGTTGGTCGCGATGGCGAGCGACACAAGCGGGCCGCCCTCGATGCCCAGCACCCACTCGCGGACGGCCGCAAAGGCGGGAAGCGCGGCGACGACGGCGCCGAAGCCGACCAGGCTCGCGACGCTGAGCGCCGGCAGCACCGCGGCATTGGCACCGGCATCCATGCTGAGCCGCACCACCGGCAGCCGCCGGCCGCTCAGCAGCAGCAGCACGACGATCGCGGCGCCAAGCGCCACCGCCACCGACCAGACGCCGCCCACCGCCGATAACGACGTGGCGCCCCAACGCGGTTCGGCGAGGAAGGCCGTGTCCAGGCGCGGCAGGACGACGAAGGACATCAAAAGGTTCACCGCAATGACGACGCCGAGCGGCAATGCGGCCAGGAGGATGGGCGGCGGCGCATCGGTCGGCCGTGCGTGATGGATTTCCGCCGGATCGAACGCCTGGGCCGTCGTCGCGCGCTCGCGTACCTGCGGATCGTCGGCGGCGTCGTCCACGGGCGGCGGACCTTGATCGCCGAATCCCTCGCCGCGCCGTCGCGCCGCCGCGCTCGCGCGGGCGAGCCACCACAGGCCGAAGCCCAGCATGACCGCGGCGGCAATCACGCCGAGCCCCGGCGCGGCAAAGGGCGTGGTGCCGAAGAACGGCATGGGGATGGCGTTCTGGATGGCGGGCGTGCCGGGCAGCGCCGACATGGTGAAGGTCGAGGTGCCGAGCGACAGCGCCGCCGGCATCAGCCGGCGCGGAATCGCAGCGGCGCGGAACAGCGCCTCGGCCATCGGCGCCAGCACGAAGAAAGCGACGAACAGGCTGACGCCGCCATAGGTCACCAGCGCGCCGGCCAGGACGACGGCGAGCATCGCCCGCTCGCTGCCGAGCCGCACGGTCAGCCAGCGGGCGATCGCGCTCACCGAGCCGGTGTCCTCCATCAGCTTGCCGAACAGCGCGCCCATCAGGAAGATCGGGAAGAACTGCGCCACGAACTGCGCGGCACTGCCCATGAAGGTCTGCGTCCAGTGCGCCAGCAGCGGCTCGCCGGCGAAGGCCGCCGCCACCAGCGCCGCCGCGGGCGCCAGCAGCAGCACGCTCCAACCGCGATAGGCCAGCCAGACCAGCAGCCCCAGGCCGAGCAGGATGCCGACGAGACCCATCAGACCTGCCCCATCACTTACCGTCCAGCGAGCGATCGATGTCCAGCGTGGAGCGTTTCCCGAGGTCCGTGCCGTGCGCCGCCAGGAAGGCGTCGGCGACGCGCCGGCCCTCGTCGCGCAGCAGGCAGAGGAAGGCCCATTCGGCGTTGAGCTTCGAGGAGGAATCGAGCTCGACCATCATCTCGCTGCGGATCAGATGGACGCGCATTTGCGACCAGTGCGCGACGCCGGCGTCGGCGGCAGCGGCGGAGGCGACGCGGCGCAGCAGCGCCATCATGCGCAGCTCCTTCAGGAGCACGGCGTTGAAGGAGACCTCGTTCAGGCGATTGAGGATGTCGCGCGCCGTCTTCGGGATGCCGGGCCGCTCGACCGGATTGATGCCGACGATGATGGTGTCGTCGGAGACGCATTCCTCGATCAGCGGCGTCATGGTCGGATTGCCGGAATAGCCGCCGTCCCAGTAGGCCTCGCCGTCGATCTCGACGGCCTGGAACATGGTCGGCAGGCAGGCCGAGGCGAGCAGCACGTCGGGCGACATCTCGGCGTTGCGGAAGACGCGCGGCCGGCCGGTGCGGACATTGGTCGCGGTGATGAAGAGCTTGATCGGCGCTGTCGCCAGCCGCGCGAAGTCGACCGATTCGGCCAGCACCTTGGCCAGCGGGTTGAGCGCCCCCAGGGGAAAGTCGTAGGGCGAGAAGACGCGCGCCATGAAGTCGAAGGCGAGATAGGCCGGCGAGCGATCGAGCGACCATCGGCCGAGCAGCCTGTCCATCGGGCTGCGCTGCAGGGGGCTGAACGCGGCGGCCTGGGAGACCCGGCGCCAGAAGTCTTCCAGCGCCGTGCGCGCCGCCGCCGCCCCGCCCGCGGCGTGGGCGGCCACCATCACCGCGCCGTTCATGGCACCGGCCGAGGTCCCGGAGATGGCCTCGATGTGCAGCCTGGGCTCCTCGAGCAGGCGGTCGAGCACACCCCAGGTGAAGGCGCCATGCGAGCCGCCGCCCTGCAAGGCGAGGTCGATCAGTTGTGAGGACGGCTCGGACATTGGCGATCCTTTGCGGGGAGCGGGGTCAGAGCATGAGACTACAGGATGACGGGCGCGTTGCACCTCCGGCGCGCTATGATATTGCCGCCCATCACGAGGTCGCCCAATGTCCCCCTCAGATCTCAACGACCGCGTCGCGCTGATCACCGGCGCGGCCGGCGGCATCGGCCAGGCGTTGGCGCGCGCCTTCGTCGCCGCCGGCCTGCGCGTGGCGCTGTGCGACACGGCGAAGGACGGCTTGCGGCTCCTGCAGGGCGAACTCGGGGCTGAACGCACGATCGCCCTGCCCCTCGACGTATCGGACCCGGCTGCCTGCCGCGACAGCGTCGCGCGCACGATCGCCCGGTTCGGCCGGCTCGACGTGCTGGTCAACAACGCCGCGATCGGCATGTCGGTGGTGCGCGAGGACCATATGCGCCGCGTCGTGCAGATCGAGGACATCACGCCCGAGCTGTGGGCGCGCTTCATGGCTGTCAATCTCAGCGGGCCGTTCAACATGGCGCACGCTGCAGTGCCTGGCATGCGGGCGCAGAAGTTCGGGCGGATCATCAACGTCACCACCAGCTTCTTTACCATGCTCAATCCCGGCTTCTCGCCCTACGGGCCGGCCAAGTCGGGCCTCGAAGCCTGGAGCGCGAGCCTCGCCGGCGAACTCTTAGGCACCGGCATCACCGTCAACGTCGTGGTGCCCGGCGGACCGACCGATACGCCGATGGTGCCGGATGACGGATCGATCGAGCGCAGCCAGATGATCCGTCCGCAGAAGATGGCGCCACCCATGCTGCATCTCGCCTCCGATGCCGGCAGTGCCGTCACCGGCATGCGCTTCGTCGCGGCCGAGTGGGATGCAGCTGTTCCCGTGGCGGAGGCCATGGCCGCGTCAGGAGCGCCAGCCGGGTGGCCGGAGCTGGCCAGAAGCCCGGTGTGGCCAGGCGGTGGGCCGAAGCGCGGCTAACGGCTTCGCTTCTCAAAGGTCGATGCGTGATGGACGTCTGCTCAGCGATTGGCAGACCGGCCGGTCGAGGCTACTTCGGGCGACTTCTCGTACTCCCGGAGGCAGCCGCGGAAGATGGGCGCACAGACGCCGTCCTTGCCCAGCATCTCGTCGTTGTCGCCGGTGTAGGTCACGCCCTCGACCCGGCCGCCGACAACGCGAACCAGGGCGTGGCAGTAGTTGCCGCTGCCGCCGGCGCTGAAGCCGCCGCCGATGATGGGCAGGTTGATCTGCACGCCGCCGGTGCGCTCGTAGTGGATCTCGTAGGAATAGAGCTCGGTACGGGCATCGAGCCGCTTGGTGCGGGTGGGAATGCCGGCGCAGGATTGAAGGGTGGTGACGTCCATGCCGGTGACGAATTGCCGACCCTTCTGCGCGACCTCGTAGCCCGGCGAGCAGGCGCTGGCGAGCACAAGGAACGGCAAGGCTGACAGAACCGGCGAGGCACGCATACGACGACCTCCTAGAGACGGGCACGCGTTAGCAACGCGCGTCGACCTTCGCCCGCAAGGGATGCGGCGTGGCCATCTGGTGGTCCGGGAGTCGACGCTTCCGCTGCAACCTCGCGTGAAGGCGCGCGTAGTACCTTGTCGCGGTGGCGAGTGACGGCCAGGCCTGATTCGACTCAGGCCCGTTGGCCGCCGACCGAAATGAAAGCCATGAGGCAGGGCTCGGGCAAAGGATTGCGCCAGCGGTGGCGGGTGCCGTTCTGTACGACGCAGTCGCCCTGGCGCAGATGGACCTTCTGGCCGTCGTCCAACTCGAGGGTCATCTCGCCGCGCACCACGACGCAGTAATCGATGGTGTCGGTGGTATGCATGCCGGGCGTGCTGCGGTCGAAGTGATCGCCCATGCGCGGGATCTTGTCCGACAGCTCCTTCAGCCCGCTGTCGAAGGTGACGCCGGGCGGCGGCTTGTAGCCTTCGGGGCGGCGCGGCGGATAGGAGATCAGGCGGAACACGGTGCCGCCGGGCCCGGGGAAGGCTTTCGTGCCCTGAAGCATGGGGTCGGGCTCCAGGCCGGTGAGCCTGGGCACGCCCTCGGTCACGTAGAGCTCGTAAAAGGTCAGGCCCGGGTTGGAGTCGATCTCGACCACCTTGGGCGTGACGTCGAAAGACTGGAACACCGACTTGCCGGCCGCGTCGCGGCCGGTGAGCGCGCGCTTGGGCGGCGGGAGGTCGCTGGCGTCCTTGGCTACGGCGGGTTGTCGTGAAAGCGCGCCGAGGATGCCGCCGCCGGCCAGCGCGAAAAGCGCTTGCAGCACATCCCGCCGATCGCCAAGCCAAGAGAACCGGCTCATCTCTGGTCTCCATCCCTACGATGCCTTTTTCGTTCAGCTCATGCTGGCATCGAATGAGGCCGCGAGACCATGCGACCTT
>JADHLS010000138.1 GCA_016780605.1 Reyranella sp. | reverse complement strand
GGCCGATCCCAAGGGCTCGATGGAGATCTTGAAGAAGCGCGTGCCCGAGGTCGATGTCGAGGTCATGACGCCCAACATGATGATCGGGCTCGACCTGATGAAGACCGAGCGCTACGCCAAGAACGGCATCGGCTGGATCGACGAGAAGAAGATGTGCGATTCGGTCGATCTGGTGAACACCTATATGGGCCTCGCCAAGAAGGTCGAGTGCAAGGACGTCTACTCGACCGAGTTCCTGCCCAAGGTCGATATGCCGAAGTGATCCGCCTCGACCGGGTCGGCATGACCTATGAGGCGGCGAGCGGCCCGGTCGAGGCGCTCGCCGCCATCTCGATGTCGGTCGATGCCGGCGAGTTCGTCTCGCTGGTGGGGCCAAGCGGCTGCGGCAAGTCCACCCTCCTGCGCATCGTGGCCGGGCTGCGACCGGCCACGGCCGGCACGGTGACGGTCGCGAACAAGGACGTGCGCGAGCCCATTCCCGACATCGGCATGGTGTTCCAGGCGCCGATCCTGCTGAAATGGCGCTCGATCCTGCAGAACGTCCTGCTGCCGGCCGAGCTCGCCGGCCAGGACGCGGGCGCTTTGCTGGGACGCGCCGAGCAACTCCTGGAGATGGCGGGGCTAAAAGGCTTCGGCGACAAGCTGCCGCGCGAGCTGTCGGGCGGCATGCAGCAACGCGCCGCCCTCTGCCGCGCCCTGCTGCTCGACCCGCCGCTGCTGCTGATGGACGAGCCATTCGGCGCGCTCGATGCCATGACGCGCGACGACATGGCGCTCGAGCTCCTGCGCATCTGGGGCGAGCGCGACGTCGAACGCGAAGCCCGCAAGACGGTCCTGTTCGTGACCCATTCGATCCCCGAGGCCGTGTTCCTGTCGGATCGTGTGGTGGTGATGTCCCCTCGCCCGGGCCGCATCGCGGCAGACCTCCGGATCGACCTGCCGCGGCCTCGGACCGTCGAAATACGCGGCTCCGAGGCCTTCGGCCGCCTCAGCCTGCAGATTTTCCGGGCGCTGACGGGACGGTCGGTCGGCGCGACCGCCTAATACCTCACCCTGAGGAGCCGCGCATCGCGCGGCGTCTCGAAGGGTGGCCACAAACCTCGTCCTTTGCCCACCCTTCGAGACGCGGCCCTACGGACCGCTCCTCAGGGTGAGGTTAGTGAGTTGGCGAGGCTGGCTGTCCCTGATAAACCCCGGCGGACAACGCCAGGAGAAGACATGGCCACCGCCGCCACCCCGATGAAAAGCGCCGCCAAGGGCATCACTGCCGACGCCAAGCCATTCGATTGGGAGGATCCGTTCTTCCTCGACGACCAGCTCACCGAGGAAGAGGTCGCGATCCGCGACGCCGCGCGCGACTACTGCCAGGACAAGCTGATGCCGCGCGTGCTCGAGGCCAACCGCCACGAGAGATTCGACCGCGAGATCATGAACGAGTTCGGCGCCCTTGGGCTGCTCGGCTCGACATTGCCCGAGAAGTACGGCTGCGCCGCCGCCAACTACACCACTTACGGCCTGGTGGCGCGCGAGGTCGAGCGCGTCGATTCGGGCTACCGCTCGGCGATGAGCGTGCAGTCCTCGCTGGTCATGCATCCGATCTACGCCTACGGCAGCGAGGAGCAGCGCATGAAGTACCTGCCCAAGCTCGCGACCGGCGAGTGGGTCGGCTGCTTCGGCCTCACCGAACCCGACCATGGCTCCGATCCCGGCGGCATGAAGACGCGCGCCGTGACGGTGCCCGGCGGCTACAAGCTCTCGGGCTCCAAGATGTGGATCACCAACTCGCCGATCGCCGACGTGCTGGTGATCTGGGCCAAGCTCGACGGCGGCGCCATCCGCGGCTTCATCCTGGAGCGCGCCTGGAAGGGCATCGAGACGCCCAAGATCGAAGGCAAGTTCAGCCTGCGCGCGTCGGTCACCGGCGCCATCATGCTCGACGAGGTGCTCGTGCCGGCCGAGAACATGATGCCCAACGTCTCGGGCCTGGGCGGGCCGTTTGGCTGCCTCAACAACGCGCGCTACGGCATCGCCTGGGGCGCCATGGGCGCCGCCGAGTTCTGCTGGAAGCAGGCGCGCAACTATACGCTCGACCGCAAGCAGTTCGGCCGCCCGCTCGCCGCCAACCAGCTGATCCAGAAAAAGCTCGCCGACATGCAGACCGAGATCGCGATCGGCCTGCAGGCCTGCCTGCGCGTCGGCCGCCTCAAGGACCAGGGCCATGCCCAGCCCGAGATGATCTCCCTGATCAAGCGCAACAACTGCGGCAAGGCACTCGACATCGCCCGCGTCGCCCGCGACATGCACGGCGGCAATGGCGTGTCGGACGAGTACCACGTGATCCGCCACGTCATGAATCTCGAGGCGGTCAACACCTACGAGGGCACCCACGACGTGCACGCGCTGATCCTCGGCCGCGCCATGACCGGCATCCAGGCCTTCACCGGAGCCTGATCCTGCCACCTGCCGGCGACATCGCCATCGTTGTCGCCGGCGCCCTGGTAGCGGGCTTCGTCAACGGGCTGAGCGGCACCGGCTATGCGCTGATGGCGCTGGGCTTCTGGCTGCAGGCCATGTCGCCTGCGACCGCGGCACCGCTGGTGGCGCTCTGCTCCATCGTCGGCCATCTGCAGGGCCTGCGTGCGATCTGGAGCGGCGTGCGCTGGCACCGCCTGTGGCCTTTCCTCGCCGCCGGGCTTTTGGGCGTGCCGCTCGGTACGGCGCTGCTCGAGCATGTCCGCACCCAGCCGCTCAAGCTCGGCGTCGGCGTGCTTTTGATCGTCTACAGCGCCTGGAGGGGCCTCGTGCGGCGGCCCCCCATCGTCACCGGCGGAGGGCGCGCGGCCGACGCAGCAGCAGGCTTCGTGGGCGGGGTCATGGGCGGCATGGCAAGCCTCAGCGGCCCGGCGCCCATCATCTGGGTGCAGCTGCGCGGCTGGCCCAAGGACGAGCAGCGCGGCGTCATGCAGCCCTTCAACATGGCCGTGCTCGCCACCGCCCTGCTGGCCGCCGCCGTCGCGGGGTTGCTCGACCGCACCTTCTGGATCTGGGCGGCGATGAGCGTGCCGATCAGCGTGATCGGCTCGCGGCTCGGACTGATGCTCTATGGCAAGGCCAACGACGCGGTCTTTCGCCAGCTCGTGCTGATCCTGCTCGGCCTCTCCGGCGTGACCCTGATCGTGTCGGGGCTGCGGTGATTGCCGTCATTGCCGCCAGCGCCAGCAGTGCAGGGAATTTCCGCAATTACGCAATTCGGTGCGCGGCTTGGCCCGATGCTCTACGGTGTCGTCGCTGAGATGAACCGCCTCTGGATCTTCGCCGTCCTGTTCGCCGCCTTCTTCTTGTCGATGGCCGCAATCGGCTTGCATCTCCCAAGGCCGCTGCCCGCCTCCAACGTCGCCCCGGCCGCGCCGCCCCAGGCCTGGCCCGACTACAGCCCGCAGGGCGGCGGCTTCCTGGTGCCGGCGGGCGATCAAGGGCCGGCGATCGCCTACGGCTATGTCCTGATCACGCGCACCTTCGCCAATATCGGCCCCGAGGTGCCCGACAAGGCGATGCGCTTCGCCGGCAACAACCTCGCCTGCCAGAGCTGTCATCTCGACGCCGGCACCAACCGCGCTGGCCTCCCGCTCGTCGGCATTTTCGCGACATACCCCAAGTTCTCGACGCGCGATCAGCGGGTGATCTCGCTCGCCGAGCGGATCAACGAATGCATGACCCGCTCGATGAACGGACGCGCCCTGCCCGACGCCTCGAGCGAGATGACGGCGTTGCTCGCCTTCCTGCGCTACATCGGCATTCCGACGCCGGCACCGGCCGAGCCGCCTGAAGCGCCGCCGCTGCCAGCCAGCGCCGAGCGCGGCGCCACGGTCTTCGCGACGGTCTGCGCGGCCTGCCATCAGCAGAACGGGCTCGGCGTGCGCCGCGGGTCGGCCAATGATGCCGATGGCTACGTCTTCCCGCCCCTCTGGGGCCCGGACAGCTACAACGATGGCGCCGGCATGGACCGCTATCGGCGCATCGTGAGCTTCGTCCGCCTCAATATGCCGCGCGGCGTCGATCCGCAGCATCCGCAGCTCACCTTGCAGCAGGCGTGGGACGTCTCGGCCTACGTGATCGCCCAACCGCGGCCGGCCTACCGGCCACAGCCCTAGCCGAGATACTTCAGGCAGCCGCTTTCGGTCAGGATGACATCGAGGCCCGGCGCAGCCTCCGCTGCCGCATACTTGCGGCGGATCTCGGCCAGCGAGCGGGCGTGGTATTTCTGCGGCTCCTGCGACCACGGCCCGCCGGCAAGCGTCGTCTCGAAGGTCTTGTCGCCGCGCGTGATGGCCTCGGCGTTGGCCGTCGACCAGGGCAGGAACAGCCCCGCGACCTCTTCCTTCAGGAGCGGCATCAAGGTCGGCGCGAGCGCCGTCCATGGCTCGAACGCGCCTTCGTCTTTGGGCGCCAGCATGCGCTGCACCCAGGCCATCACCTTTGGGGCGCTGCCGCGCATGATCGTGCCCGGCGTGGGATCGGTCGCGGCCTCGTAGAGCTGGCCCCACAGGCCGAAGTCGGCCATCGCCGGTCGGGCGCCCAGCAAATAGGGCCGCGCCTGCAGATGCGCCTCGAGCAAGGCGAGCGCGCGCTTGAAGGAGGCCTCGATCGTGGGCTCGGTCCGGGGGTTCGAGCCGACGAAACCGATGCGCGCCGTCATGCGCTCGGCGACGGCGGTGCGGGCCTGAGCCACGGCGAGCGTGCCTTGCGCGCCCATCATCTGCTGGGCGATGCGCTCGGCGGTCGACCAGACGTCGGGCTGGTAGCGCCAGCGATAGTGGAACATCCATTTGTTGCCCCACTCGTCGCCGTATTCCTCGAGCAGCGCCGAGATGAGATCGAGCGCCCCATCACCGGTGGCGAGCGCGGGCTCCTTCGCCTCGAACCGCTCGATGATCGGTGTCGAATCCTGGATGCCCTCGCCGTCCGGCGTCACGACCAGCGGCACCAGCGGCAGCTTGGCGTATTTCTGGAACTCGGCCTGGACGGCCGGCGAGCGCAGGATCCACTCGTGCGGCAGGCCGCGATAGCGGAAATAGGAGCGCACCTTCACCGAATAGGGCGAGAGCTCCGAGCCGAAGATGCGATAGGTCATATCCAGCGCTTGCGTTTCAGCCAGACGTAGAGGCCGGCCACGATCAGCACGACCAAAGCCCAGAAAAAGGGATAGCCGTATTTCCAGCCGAGCTCGGGCATGTTGCCCTCGCCGCGGTCGAAGTTCATGCCGTAGATGCCGGCCAGAAAGCTGAGCGGCATGAAGAAGACTGTGATGATTGCCATGGTCTTCATGACCTCGCCCATGCGATTGGACGCGTGCATGAGATAGACTTCCATCAGGCCGTTGGTCATTTCACGGTAGCTCTCGACCAGGTCGAGCACGGCCACGGCATGATCGAAGCAGTCGCGCAGATAGGTGCGCGTTTCGGGCATGATGAACGGCACTTCCGGCCGCATCAGGGCCAGCACCGTCTCGCGCTCGGCCCATTGCAGGCGATGGAAGGTCACCAGCGCCCGCCTGGCCTGGTGGATGTGATAGAGCGTGTCTTCGGTCGGGTGTTCCAGCGCCTCGTCCTCGAGCTCCTCGAGGTGCGTCGACACCACCTCGATCAGCGGGAACTTGCGGTCGATCACGAGGTCGACCAGGGCGTAGACCAGGTAGTCGATACCGAATGTGCGCAGCCGTGAGCCCGCCGTCTGAAGGCGATCGCGCACCGGCTTGAAGATGTCGACCTTGTGATCGTGGAACGAGATCACGTAGTTCTCGCCGAAGAAGATGCTGACCTGGCGAACGACAAGCGCGCCGTCCTCGTACGAGGGGTCGTTCAGCACGATGAAACCCTGCCCCTCGTACAGGTCGAGCTTGCTTCTTTGGTGGGCGTGGAACACGTCCTCGAGCGCCAGCGGATGCAGGTTGAAGGCCATGCCGAGGTCGCGCAGCATGTCGGAGCTCGGCCGGCCGGCGACGTCGATCCAGGTGTGGCCGGGCGTGCCGAGATGGAAGCGGCATTCGTCGACCTCGACGCCATGCAGCACCTGCACGTCCTCCGAGGTGTACTCGACCAGGGTGAAGTCGAGCGCCTCGTCGGGCACGGGCGGGCGCCCGGCGAGCGTGCCGGGGGCGGTGCCGGGCTTGGTGTGACGATGGATGATGCCGTCCATCAAGAGAGAATCCTTACTGCGGCCGCTTCTTCACAAGGTACTTGTGTTCGCCGTCGCATACCAGCGCGCCGGCCTGGTTATGGATGGTGAGCTTCATGGTGACGACGCCGGTGTTGTGTCCCGGTTTCAGGTCGCTCACCTCGAGCATGGGATAGAGCGTGTCGCCGCAATAAACCGGCTTCAGGAAGCGCGAGGACTGCTCGAGGAAGCCGATCAGCGAATCGCCGATAACATGCGGGAAGATGCCGGCGCCGGCCGCACCCTGGATGGCGACCTGCAGGCCGTGCGCCAGCATGTCGCGATGGCCGCGGGCGCGGCAATACTCGCGATCGTAGTGAATTGGATGGTTGTCGCCGCTCGCCAGCTGGAAGGCCGCAAAGAGCGATTCGGTCTGGGTCCGCGAGTTTATGTAGAACGTCTGGCCGACCTTCAGGTCCTCGAACCAGTGCGTCGGCCCAAACCGGTGTTCCTCCGGCCGGAATGTATTGGTGTCGGCCACGGACTTCCTCCTCAGTTGCCGCCGAAAAGATCGGCCAGCCGGTCGAGCGTCGTCTCGAGATGGTCGGGCTGTGCATCGTCGCGGGGCGGCAGGCCAATGCGATTGTGCCAGTAGACCGGCATGCCGACGCCCTTCGCGCCCGGCACATCGGATGCCGAGCCCGCGACGAACAGGGTCCGCTCGGGCGCCGTGCCCAGCGCCTGCAGGACCGCGCGATAGGGCTCGGGCCGCGGCTTGTAGAACCCGGCGCTCTCGGCCGTGATCACCACCTTGAACGGCACGCCGACCCGGTCGGCAGCCTGGCGACCGAGCCGCACCGAGCAGTTGGTCGCGACGGCCAGCGGCACGGGGAGCCTCGTCAGCACGCCGGGCGCCTCCGGCCACGGCCTCAGCTCGGACCAGCGCCGTTCCAGGCCCTCGCCCAGGCTGTCCGACAGGCCGGCATCGCGCGCCGCTTCGCGCACCAGCGTTTCATATGGTCTGTAGGCGCCGCAGCCGTAGGTGATCTCGAGATAGCGGCGGCGCCATTTCATGCCGGCCTCGGCCGACCCCGCGACGTCGTTCCATAAGGTCCAGGAATCGAGCAACGCCGTCAGCAGATCGAAGATGACGGCGTCGTATCTCATGCCGGCCTCTTACGCCGCCTTCGCCTTGCGGCCCATGCCGTCGTAGAGGTCGAGCATGCGTTCGCGCCAGCCGTGAACGGGATCGTCGGCCTGCAGCAAGTCGAGGGGCGATACGACTCGCGCCCACAGGAACGCGCCCCCCAAGGCGTAGTCGGGATAGCCCGGCTGGTCGCCGCACAGGAATAGTTGTTCCTTCAGCACCCGCCGCGCCGGTTCGAGCACCGCGCGGAAGGCGTCGACGCCCTTCTCGCGCCCCTTGGCCTGAAACGCCGCGAAGTCGGTCGTGCCCAGTCGCTTGCCGCGCGATTCCTTGAAGTATGGCTGATCGACCGGACGTACGCGGTCATAGAGGTCACCGACGATGTTGGGGAACAACGCCGGATGCACAGCCGTGTCGACCCAGCCCGCAAAGAAATGGGCGTAGGACAGGGCCATCTCGTTCTTGAACAGGGGCTTGTCAGGATAAGCCTTGTCGAGATGCCGGGCGATCGCCCAGCTATCCTTCACCACGTTCGGCCCGTCATGGATGACGGGCACGAGCTGCGACTGGGCGAAGGCGATCTTCTGCTTCTCGGTGAAGCCCACGGGCTCGTCGCGCCAACTCAGTCCCTTGTGCTTCAGCGCGAACTTGGCGCGCCAGCAGAACGGGCTGGGGCGGCGATCATCCTGGAAGACGAGATCGTACAGAGTGATCATCGGCCTACTTCCCTTCGAGCATTTTTATGATGCCCGAGAAGTCCTTCGGGCCGCCGCCGGCGTTGACGAACATGTTGAAGAGCTGGGCCGCCTCCGCCCCCATCGGCGTGCTGGCGCCCGAGGCCTGCGCTGCCTGCTGGGCGAGCTTCAGATCCTTCAGCATGTTGTCGGCGGTGAAGCCCGCCTGATAGTCACGGTTGGCGGGCGAGGTCGGCACCGGGCCGGGCAGCGGCAGGTAGTTGTTCACCGCCCAGCAACTGCCCGACGACGTCGACACGATGTCGAACAGCTTCTGAACATCGAGGCCGAGCCGCTTGCCCAGCAGGAAGCCTTCGGCGACGCCGACCATGGTGATGCCGAGGATCATGTTGTTGCAGATCTTCGCCGCCTGCCCGGCGCCCGGCGCGCCGGTATGGACGATGTTCTTGCCCATCTTCTCCAGGATGGGCCGCGCCTTGGCGAACGCGCCCTCGCTGCCGCCCACCATGAAGGTGAGCGTGCCGGCCGTGGCACCGCCGACGCCGCCCGACACCGGCGCATCGACCATCTCCAGCCCGGCCTTGGCCGCGAGGTCGCCGACGTGGCGGGCGCTGTCGACATCGATGGTCGAGCAGTCGATCAGCAGCGCGCCCTTGGCCGCGTTGGGCAGCACGTCGGTCTCGTAGACGGTGCGCACATGCTTGCCGGCCGGGAGCATGGTGACCACGACCTCGGCCCCCTTCACCGCCTCGGCGGCCGTCGCCGCCTTCTTGGCGCCGTGACCGACCGCGGCCTCCAGCGCCGCCGCCGAGAGGTCGAAGGCCGTGACCTGATGCTGGCCCTTCACGAGGTTGGCGGCCATCGGCCCACCCATGTTGCCGAGACCAATGAAGGCGATCTTCGCCATGTCGTCCTCCCTAAAAGCCCTCAGTCGAAGAACAGGTCGTTCGCGACCGGTTTGAAATGCGCATCGACCATTTCGCGCGTGACACCCTCGATGGTCGCGGGATTCCACTTCGGCTTCTGGTCCTTGTCGACCAGGAGGGCGCGCACCCCCTCGAAGAAATCGTGATCGGGCCGCATGCAGTTCTGCGCCATGCGGTACTCGATGGTCATCGTGTCCTCGAACGAGCGGTTGGCGCAGCGCCTCATCTGCTCCAGCGTGATCGCCATGGAGAGCGGCGAGAGCTTGAGCAGCGCCGCCAGCTGCTTCTGCGCCCAATCGCCGGGATGCTTCCTCAGCCGGGCCACGATCTCGCCCACAGATTCCGCCGAGAAGCAGCGATCGATGTCCAGCATCAAGGCCGGCAGGCCGGGCAGGCCAGGATCGGTCGCGAAGCGGGCGATCACGGCGTCGACCTTGCGGTTGGCATCGGGCCCCGTGAGATCGGCGGCGGCCAACGCCGCCTGCAATTCGTTCATCTTGGCGCCGGGCACATGCGCATCGACGATGCCGGCCCAAAGGGCATCGGCCGCCTTCAGGCGATGACTGGTGAGCGCCAGGTACGTGCCGAGCGCGCCTTGCAGCCGGGTGAGGAAGTAGCCCCCGCCGACATCGGGAAAGAGGCCGATCGTGGTCTCCGGCATGGCGAACAGGAACTTCTCGCTCGCCACCGAGTGCGAGCCGTGCGCCGACAGCCC
>JADHLS010000137.1 GCA_016780605.1 Reyranella sp. | reverse complement strand
CGTGAAGTCGCCGGCCGCGCCCACGGGCAGCGCCTTGCGGTAATAGCCCAGCCGCGGATGGCCGAGCGCCTCACTCATGAAGTCGCTGAGCGGGATCGGGCCAGTGAGCGCGATGCGTCGGGCGATCAGCCGGCCCAATTCACTGCTGGTCTCTGTCGTCACGGCAGCGCGGGTTTGGCGTAGGCGCGGCTGATCAGCCAGGCGCCGACGGCGAGCAGCGGCACCGAGAGCAGCATGCCCATGGTGAGCGGCCCCCACAGATAGCCGAGATGCGCGTCGGGCTCGCGGAACAGCTCGCCGACGATACGCGCGACGCCGTAGCCTGCGAAGAACACGCCGCAGAGCAGCCCCGGGCGGCGGCGGCCATCGGTGAAGCGCCAGACCAGCAGGATGACGGTCAGCAGCACGATGCCCTCGAAGAAGGCCTGGTAGAGCTGGCTGGGATGGCGCGGCAGCGGACCGCCGCGCGGGAACACCATGGCCCAGGCAACGTCGCTGGTGCGCCCCCACAGCTCGCCGTTGATGAAGTTGGCCAGGCGGCCGAAGAACAGGCCGATCGGCGACACGATCGCCAGAAGGTCGCCCAGCATGAAGGGATCGGTCTTGTTGCGCAGCGCGAAGGCGACGACGGCGACGATGACTCCCAGAAATCCGCCGTGGAACGACATGCCGCCTTCCCACAAGGTCAGGATGGCGAGCGGGTTTGAGAAGTAGAAGCCGGGTTTGTAGAACAGCACGTAGCCCAGCCGGCCGCCCAGGATGACGCCGAGCGCGGCCCACAGCAGGAAGTCGTCGATCTTGGCGGGAGACAGCACCTTGGGCGGCTGCTCGCACAGCCGGCGCACGATCTGCCAGCCGATGACGAGACCCGCGATGTAGGCCAGTGCGTACCAGCGGATGGCAAGCGGCCCCATCTGGATCAGCACCGGATCGATCTGGGGGTAGGGGATGACGAGGGGATTCATTGGGCCAGCCTTATAGCAGATAGGCAGGACCCAGAATCGTCGCGGCGCCGGTCTGGGGGACCGGCGCCGCTGAGGACAATCCAACTACAGAGACTTATTGGTCTTTGTTACTTACACGAGAGGGGGCGTCGGAAGGTCCTTTGCCGGTCAGGCTTCGCCGACCGTCTCGAGGATCGAGGCGGTCAACGCGTCGAGGGGCGTCTTGCCGGCCCACACGACGTACTGAAAGGCGGGATAGAAGCGCTCGCTTTCGCTGATCGCGATCTCGACGAGGTCGTTCAGCTGCTCGGGCATCAGGCCGGTCGTGCCACGCAGGGGAATGGCGTGGCGGAACATCGGCAGGCCTTCGTCGGTCCACAGATCGAAGTGGCCGAGCCACATCTTCTCGTTGATCAGCGCCAGCAGCACGTGGATGTCGTTGTGCCGCTCGGTCGGGATGCGCACGTCGTAGGCGCAAGTGAAATGCAGCGCCTCGACGTCGTCGCGCCAGCTGAAGAACATGCGGTAGTCGCACCAGCGGCCGGCGACCTCGACGGCAATCTCGCGGTCCGATGTTCGATCGAAGGGCCAATCATTGGCGGACACGACCTTCTCGATCATCTCGAGCGGGTTGAGATCGACTTTCCGTCTGCTCCGCTCGTGTCGCGTTAACGCCATGACCCACTCCCCAACCATTCCGCCCTGCGGCTCCGGATGAGCCATTCTTGAAGCGGATGGCCGACATATCGTGGTGGGTACCCAACAACCCACAAGCAATAGACTGCCATAAGGGTGAGTCTGGCCGCAATAAGAAATCGGGCGGAAATCGGGGAAAGAGTCAGGGATTCCATCGATTTAATCCCCAGAGCTAAGATTCGAATCGCAAAATTCCGCTGCTCGAATCGCGCGAACCTGCCCGGTTTCTGGGCAAATCAGCCGAAAGCACCGCCGATCGGCCGATTTTCCCACGGTCTGAAGGCGTTGGCATATGCCTTGCGTTTGCAGCCTCCAACGCGCCGCGCAGCGCCAACAAGGAGGAGGCTTCCACAATGTTCAAGGACCCGTTCGACCCCAAGGCGCTGTTGGGGCGGCGCTGCGGCTGCGGCGGCGACCATGCGGCGGCGGATCACGACCGCCTCACAGCGACGACCGTGCCGGCCGCCGAAGAGCAGCGCTGGACCCGGGTGGTCGACGCTGCGGTCCTGCGCGCCGTGTTCCCGGTCGATGCCCAGCGCCGGCTGTTCCTGAAGAAGGTCGGGGCGGCGACGGCGATGGCCGCCATCTCCTCGGTGTTTCCGCTGTCCGCCGCCCGCGAGGCCTTTGCCCAAGGCGGCGCGCCGGAGAAGAAGGACCTCAAGGTCGGCTTCATCCCCATCACCTGCGCCACGCCCATCATCATGGCCCATCCGATGGGCTTCTATTCCAAGCAGGGGCTCAACGTCGAAGTGGTGAAGACGGCGGGCTGGGCGGTGATCCGCGACAAGTCGCTGGCCAAGGAATACGACGCCTCGCACATGCTCTCGCCGATGCCGCTCGCGATCTCGCTGGGCATCGGTTCGAACCCGGTACCGTGGACGATGCCCGCCATCGAGAACATCAACGGCCAGGCGATCACCTTGGCGGTCAAGCACAAGGACAAGCGCGACCCCAAGGACTGGAAGGGCTTCCGCTTCGCCGTACCCTTCGACTTCTCGATGCACAACTATCTGCTGCGCTACTACGTGGCCGAGCACGGGCTCGATCCCGACAAGGACATCCAGATCCGCTCGGTGCCGCCGCCTGAGATGGTGGCCAACCTGCGCGCCGACAATATCGACGGCTTCCTCGGCCCCGATCCCTTCAACCAGCGCGCCGTATTCGACGGCGTGGGCTTCATTCATCTCCTGACAAAGGAGCTGTGGGACGGCCATCCCTGCTGCGCCTTCACCGTCAGCAAGGAGTTCGCGACCCAGAACCCGAACGCCTATCGCGCGCTTCTGAAGGCGATCATCGATGCCACGGCCTATGCCTCAAAGCAGGAGAACCGCAAGGAGATCGCCAAGGCGATCGCGCCCGCCAATTACCTGAACCAGCCCGAGACGGTGCTGGAGCAGATCCTGACCGGCACCTATGCGGACGGCCTGGGAGCGGTGAAGAAGGATCCCAACCGCATCGACTTCGACCCGTTCCCGTGGAACCAGTTCGCCATCTGGATCATGACCCAGATGAAGCGCTGGGGTCAGCTCAAGGCCGACATCGATTACGCCAAGGTGGCGTCGGAGGTGTACCTCGCGACCGACACCGCCAACATGATGAAAGAGATGGGGCTCACCCCGCCCGATCCGTCGAAGAAGACCATCGTGGTCATGGGCAAGGCCTTCGATCCCGCCAAGCCCAACGAATACGTCGAGAGCTTCGCCATCAAGCGGAGCTAGCGGCGGTGACGGCGCTCAAGAACTCGCTGGGCTTGCGCGCGGCGCTGCTGTCGCTGCTGATCTTCGCGGCCATCGTCGGGCTGTGGCAGATCGCGGCGCAGCCGCCGGCCGCCAGCGGCCCGGCGGTCGATCCCGAATATGCCAAGCGGGTCGGCGCGGCCGCGGCGACCGGCTCGAAGTCGGCGATGCCCACGCCCGCCGACATCGGCGTCACCATCTGGAAGCACCTCACCGATCCCTTCTACGTCCGCGGCACCAACGACAAGGGCATCGGCATCCAGCTCGCCTATTCGCTGGGCCGCGTTCTTCTGGGCTTCGGCCTGGCGGCGCTGGCTGCCGTGCCGCTCGGCTTCCTGATCGGCATGTCGCCGCTGGTCTATCGCGCGCTCGATCCCTTCATCCAGATCCTGAAGCCGGTGTCGCCGCTCGCCTGGATGCCGCTCGCGCTCTACACCATCAAGGACAGCGCCATCTCCTCGATCTTCGTGATCTTCATCTGCTCGGTGTGGCCGATGCTGATCAACACCGCCTTCGGCGTGGCGAGCGTGCGCAGGGAATGGCTGAACGTGGCGCGCACCCTCGAGGTCGGGCCGTTCCGCACCGCCTTCAAGGTGATCCTGCCGGCGGCGGCGCCCACCATCATGACCGGCATGAGGATCTCCATCGGCATCGCCTGGCTGGTGATCGTGGCGGCCGAGATGCTCGTGGGCGGCACCGGCATCGGCTACTTCGTGTGGAACGAGTGGAACAACCTCTCGATCGCCAACATCGTCACAGCGATTCTGCTGATCGGCGTGGTCGGGCTGCTGCTCGACCAGGGGCTGGCGTGGCTCACCAAGCTCGTGACCTATCCGGAATAGAACGAATGGAACGCCCCCTGATCAGTGTCGAAGGTTTGGCGCGCCGCTTCGGCGACAGCAACCAGCCCGCGGTGTTCGAGAACATCTGGTTCGGCATCGATCGCGGCGAGTTCGTTTGCCTGATCGGCCATTCGGGCTGCGGCAAGACCACGATCCTGAACGTGCTGGCCGGGCTCGACCAGCCGAGCGACGGCGCCGTCATCGTCGACAACCGCGAGATCGACGGCCCCAGCCTCGACCGCGCCGTGATCTTCCAGGGCCATGCCCTGCTGCCGTGGCTGACGGTCATGGGCAACATCGCCTTCGCCGTCTCCTCGCGCTGGCCCAAGTGGGACCGCGCCAAGGTCGCCGAGCATGCCGGCAAGTTCATCGAGCTGGTCGGCCTCAAGGGCGCAGAGAACAAGCGGCCGGTGCAGCTCTCGGGCGGCATGAAGCAGCGCGTCGGCATCGCCCGCGCGCTCTCGATCCAGCCCAAGATGCTGCTGATGGACGAGCCGTTCAGCGCGCTCGATGCGCTGACCCGCGGCATGCTGCAGGACGAGGTGTTGCGCATCTGCGCCGACACGCGGCAGACAGTTTTCATGATCACCCACGACGTCGACGAGGCGATCCTGCTCGCAGACAAGATCGTGCTGATGACCAACGGGCCGGGGGCGAAGATCGCTGAGATCGTGGTCAACACCATGCCGCGCAACGAACGGCACCGGAACGACCTGCATCGCCATCCGCAGTACTACGCCATCCGCAATCATCTCGTGGAATTCCTGGTCAACCGCTCCAGGGCGTTCGACCAGGAGATCACCGACGGCAGCTACGATCCGCGCCGTCTGAAGCTGGTGAAGCCGGGTCTGGCCGCGGTCAATCCGCCGGCCGAGGTCGTGCCGCTCAGGCACTCGCATTGAGTCCATACGCATTGAACAAGCAAGACGAGGAGAGACGACAAATGAAACGGGCAGAAGTCACGGAGAAGATCCTCACCGCCAAGCGCCTGAAGGAGCTCACCTGGGAGGAGATCGCCAAGAAGATCGGCGGCGCCTCCAAGATCGTGGTCACCGCGGCCTGCCTGGGCCAGATGAAGATGACCAAGGAGCAGGCGACCAAGGCCGCCAAGCTGTTCGGGCTGGGCAAGGAAGAGACCTTGCTGCTGCAGGAGGTGCCCTATCGCGGCTCGCTGCCCCAGGTGCCGCCGACCGATCCGCTGATCTACCGCTTCTACGAATTGGTGCAGGTCTACGGCACGACGTGGAAGGAGCTGATCCAGGAGGAGTTCGGCGACGGCATCATGTCGGCCATCGACTTCGACATGACCATGGAGCGCCAGCCCGACCAGAAGGGCGATCGGGTGAAGATCGGCATGTCGGGCAAGTTCCTGGGCTACAAGACGTACTGAAGCGTGCGTCCGTCCGTCGACAATGGCAGATGAACGGGATGCGTGGATAATCCAGACGTGTGAGCCGGGCGATCGCGTATTTGGTATCACCCGGCCGGGAAGACCTGAGCGGCGCGCGTCGACTGACCGAGGTGGTGCCTTCGCGGCTCAATCGAGTGAACCCAGCCGGAGCCGCCAAGGCACGATGCGGCCGATCCGCAAGATGTCGGTCCTGGACCAGCAATCACCGGATAGCCGCCTTCTGACTTCGTCCTCGGTGGCGGCTCGAATGACAAGCAGGATCTCGGACGTCCCTTCCAGTGGGCCGCCCAGCATGACGACCCGGTCCTTGTGCAGTCCGTTCATGAAATCGGCGTGCTCCCGCCAATCGTCCTGCTGATCCATTGCGAGGTCGGAATTCCAATTCGCGCCGCGGGTGCGGGTGACGGCGAATACGTTGGGCATGGCGGTCATCGCCCCGAGTTCGGTGGCGGGAAGTGAAGTCCCTTCGAGCCGTCGAAGCCCACGAAGCCGCCGGACACAGTGGTGATGGATGCTTCGAATTTTGCGAGCATTGGCATCGCGATGGCTTCGAGTTCGCCTTTCCATGCCGGGCCTTCGTAGAATGCGCTTCTCAGTCGATCACGTTCTTCCGGAGAGGCAAAGAGACGGAGCCAATGAAAAACATCGGGCTTCTCCTGATCGAGGAGAGGGCCGAATATCGCCATGCCCGTGGCCCGCATCGCGGGCACGGCGCGGTTCTCGAAAAACTCGATAAAGGCGCTCCTCTTTCCTGGCTTCACGGTATAAGTACGCACTTCGACGATCATGCACGGCTCCTACCAGAATGGTTGCCCGCTCAAGCTAAACGCAGAGGCGAGGGGCCGACCAGAATGCACCTCGAGGTAACTATGACCGCCCGTGGCAAGCCGAATGCAATCGAAGGTTGCCCGTTGACTGCCGCAATGGCGGCTGTGGGCGGCAAGTGGAAGCTTGTTATCGTCTATTGGCTTTCGCAGTCGCCTTTGCACTTCGCGGCATTGCAGCGCCGTGTGGACGGCATCTCGCAGAAGGTGCTGACGCAGCAATTGCGGGAGCTCGTCGCGGATGGAATCGTCAAGCGGCAAGAGACGGGGCCCATTCCGTCCCCTGTCATCTATTCCCTGACAGAGTACGGATATTCGCTGAAGCCGATGCTCGCCCAACTCCTGATCTGGGGTAAGGAGCATCTCGGGCGGCTGTCTGTCAGCCTTGCCAGCGTCTAGCACCGAGCTCTCGTCCCCCCAGGACCACGACTGCTACAAGCGCGGTGGCAAACCAGCGTCGACTGCACGGGCCCGAGCGGCAGACGGACCTATGCGGCACTCCTGATGTGCGTCGGCAGCCGCTCGAAGCGGGGACGTACCTCGCGCGCAGACCGCCGCATTTCGGCTTCGAAAGGGCTGGAACTGCCGCCTAACGCACCTACTCAGCCGCGAGCTTCCGCGCCGTCCGCGGATCGCGCGTGAGCAGGCCGTCGGCCAGATCGCGCTCGATCAGCGAGTCCGGGCGCTCGGAGATGCGGCCGAAGCCGCCGCCGCCGCCCACGAACATCTCGACGATCTCGCCCTTGGCGAGATCGACGGCGGCCTTGCTCCTGAGCTCCTCGACCGTGCCGTTGGCGCGGTGCACCCGGCAGTAGCCGCGCTGGCCGGGCTCGCCGCCTTGCAGGCCCTCGGGGGCGAGTCGGAAGCGGTCGGAGTAGATCGCGAGCTGCACGTCGTCCTTCAGGATCTCGCAGCGCCGGAAGAAGCCCGCGCCGCCGCGCCGTGCGCCGAGGCCGAACGAATCGGGGGCAAGCTCGTAGCCGACGATGCGGAAGAAGTCGTAGTCGATGTCGAGCGATTCGACCGGGGCGTTGGAGCAGTTGCTGAGCGGCGAATCGACGGCGTCGCAGCCGTCGGCGTCCTTGGAGGCGCCGTAGCCGCCGCCGAAGATCTCCAGGTAGACGCTGTAGCCTTTCTCGCCGAGATGGCTGAGGCAGAAGGCCGTCGTGCAGTCGAAGCCGGTGGCGATCACCTTGTCGGGTAACGCCTGGGCCATCGCCTTCATCACCGCGTTGAACACGCGATAGGCCGGAATCATGCGGGCCCGGACCGGCGCCGGCGGCCGCGGGTTCAGCAACGAGCCGTACGGCACCTTGATCCTGATCGGCCGCGCCATGCCTTCGTTGTAGGGAATGTCGGGGCTGGTCAGCACCGACTTCACGCAGCTGAGCGCCGCCGACAGCGTGCTGGAGTAAGGGCAGTTGAGGTTACGCTTGACCTGCGCGCAGGTGCCCTCGAAGTCGATCTCGACCGAATCCTCCGCGATGGTGACCTTGGCCTTCACCACCAGCGGATCGTCGCTGAGGCCATCGTCGTCGACGGCATCCTCGCCGTAGAACGTGCCCTTGGGCGCCTGGGCGATGGCCGCGCGAACGCGGCGTTCGGAGTAGTCCTGCATCTCCTTCATCGCCGCTTCGACCTTGTCGGCGCCATAGCGCTTGCAGAGCTGCTTCACCCGCAGCACGCCGATGGCGTTGGCGGCGAACTGGGCGTTGAAGTCGCCGATGGTGAGGTCGGGCACGCGCACGTTGGCCGTCACCAGCCGCTCGAACGAGCCGCCGTTCCAATCGCGCTGGAAGTCGTACTTGCTGGGCGGAAAGCGCAGGCCCTCCTGGTAGACGTCCGATGCATGGATGTTGAGGCCGGGCGCGCCGCCGCCGAGATCGAGGTGATGCGCCACCGAGGCGCCGAAGCCCACGACGCGGCCGCCCACGAAGATCGGCGTGAAGATGAAGACGTCGGGGATGTGCTGGCCGCCCTCGAACGGGTCGTTGTTGATCAGGAAGTCGCCCTCCTTGAGGGTCTCGACGGGATGGCGCTTCAGGCAGGCGCGCAACGTCTCGCCGATCGGGCCGAGCTGCATGGGAATGAGCTCGGCCTGCGCCACCGTGTTGCCGTGGCGATCCATCAAGCCGGCCGAACCGTCGCGCGCTTCGCGCAGGATGGTCGAGTAGGCCGAGCGGATCAGTTTGACCCCCATCTCGCGGGCGGCGGCGATCAACGCCTGGCTGATCACGGCATAGTCGATCGCACTCAACTCGCTCATCACGATCTCCGCAGGATGAGATTGTCCGCCGGGTCGAGCTCGGCCGTCCAGCCGGGCGGCACCCAGGTCGTGGCGGTGTAGCCTTCGATCACGGCGGGCCCCTCGATCCGCTGGCCGGCGGTCAGCGCCTCGGCGGTGTGTCGGGCGCAGTCGATCCAGCCCTCGCCATGGAAGATCTTGGTCTTCTCCGGTTGGCGCGCGGCGAGCGTCTCGCGGTCGAGGCGCGGCGCGGTGCCGATGGGCAGCGTCGCGCCCACGCGCAGGGTCACGATCTCGACCGGCCGGTCGAGCGTTGCGCCATGCATGAAGGTGCGGTGATGGGCATCGGCGAACAGCTCGGCGAGATAGTCGGCGCTGAGCGAGCCGAGGCGATTGGCCGGGATCTCGACCCCGACCTCGAAGGCCTGGCCGACGAAGCGCATGTCGAGCGTGTGCGTATAGACGAGGTCGCCCGGCAGCTTCATGTCGGCGAACTGCGCGGCAAGCCTGGCGCGCATCTCGCCGAAGATGCGGCCGGTTTCCTGGGCCGCCGCATCGTCGAGCTTCATCTTGCGCGTGACGGCATCGAACTTGGTGTAGTCGGAGGCGACCAGCCCGTAGGCCGAGATCACGCCGGCATTGGGCGGCACGACGATGGTGGCGATGCCGAGCTCCTCGGCGATGCGGGCGGCGTGCAGCGGACCCGCGCCACCGAACGGCACCAGAGCATAGTCGCGCGGATCGCGGCCGCGCTCGGTCGAGACCAGCTGGATGGCCCGCACGATGTTGGCGTCGGCGAGCTGCAGCGCCGACGAGGCGGCCTGCTCGACGCTGAGGCCGAAGCGCTGGGCCAACGGCTCGAAGGCGCGCTTGGCCGCTTCGCCGTCGAGCTTCATGCGACCGCCCAAAAAGGCGCCGGGCCGGATGGTGCCGATGACGATGTGG
>JADHLS010000136.1 GCA_016780605.1 Reyranella sp. | reverse complement strand
ATGCGGAGTGGACGAATGGTGAGGCCGCACCGTCGATCGACGTGATCAGTCGAATTTCAACACAGGATCGAGCCATAGACTTGTCCAAGCCCGGTAATCCAGTGCCCCTGTCGGACGAGGATCGCCGACTCTACACGGCAGCCACTTTGCTCATTCCAACCGACGGGATCGTGAAGGAGTTCTCCGACAGGATAACCGCCGGCGCTCAGACCGATGTGGAGAAAGCTCGCCGCATATACGACTGGGTTGTGGCGAACACTTTCAGAAATCCGACCACGCGGGGCTGCGGTATTGGGGATGTGGCGTCTATGCTTCAGACAGGGAATCTGAACGGCAAATGCGCCGACCTCAATGCGCTGTCAGCGGGGCTGGCGCGCGCCGCCGGATTACCGGCGCGGGATATCTACGGCCTTCGAGTGGCACCGTCGAAATTCGGGTACAAGAGTCTTGGCGCCAACTCCAGCAATGTCACGAAGGCCCAGCATTGCCGAGCAGAAGTTTATCTCAGCGGCTTCGGTTGGGTGCCGATGGATCCAGCCGACGTACGGAAGGTCATCCTAGAAGAGCCGCCTGGCAATCTTCAGCTCGATGACCCGAAGGCAATTGCCGTTCGAGAGGCGCTGTTCGGTTCCTGGGAGGGCAACTGGCTCGCCTATAATTTTGGCAACGACGTCGCGCTGCCTGGAGCGGACGGGCCGCTCGTCGACTTCCTGATGTACCCTGAAGCCGAGAGCGGTGGAGAGCGGCTCGACTGCCTCGACCCCGACAGTTTCAAGTACGTCATCGTGAGCCGGGATCTTGCAACCTAAAATCGAGGCCGATCGGCGACGACCTTATGATGTCGTGCACTCAGAGATCGATCGTTTAGGCTCAGTGCATCTTGAACCAGCCAACTCCCTTGATGTTGTTGAAGGAGTCGGTCTGATGACAAAAGTAGCATTGTTCCACGCGGGCGCTTCTCTGCCCGGTAATCCCCTGATCCATCATCCCAAAATGCATCATGAAATGGGTACGCGGCGCCTGATGGCACTGGTTGCAGTCCTGTGACTTGGGGGAGGGGTGCAGGAAGCGCGCGATCCTCCACGTCTGGGTGGCGTGGCATCCGCGGAGCAATCGAGACGCTGGATGAAACGGGTGGGGTGAACGATGGCGGGCGCATTGCCTATCTCGCCGCCTATACCAAGGCGGTGGAGGCGGCTGTTGCGTCCGGCGCGGAGGTGCGTGGCTATTTTGCGTGGTCGATTCTGGACAACCTCGAGTGGGGTGGCGGCATTGCGAACCGCTTTGGACTCGTTTACGTCGATTACGCGACCCAGAGGCGTGTTCCCAAGGCGTCCTTCGATTGGTTTGCGAAGTTGATCCCCGCACAACAGCATGGCGATCACGCGTGATCGAGGGGTGGGTCACGCGTGATGCCAATTCGTTGCTGCGACCCATGCAGCCGGTGGCGTTTTCCAGATCGGTGCCGCAAGATTCACTCCCCACGATCGAAATCGACGATAGCCGGACCTTCCAGCCCATCGAAGGCTTCGGGTTTTCGCTGACGGGCGGGAGTGCGTATTTGCTGGCGGGTCTTGCGGCGGCAGACCGCGCGGACCTGCTGCAGGAGCTGTTTGGTTTGACCGATGCGTCGGTCGGGCTGAGCTGTCTGCGACTGAGTATCGGCGCCTCCGATCTCGGCGGGAGGGCCTACAGCTATTTGGAACGGGATCCCGGAACGGCGGACCCTGACCTCGCGCGCTTCAATCTCGCCGCCTGTTGCCCGGAGGTGGTTCCCGTGCTGCAGGAGATATTGCGGATCAATCCGGCTGTGAAGATCATCGCTTCGCCGTGGTCGGCACCGTCGTGGATGAAGACCAACGGCAACTTCGTGGCAGGATCGCTGAAGCCGGAATGTTATTCGGCGTATGCGCGATACCTCGTGAAATACCTGCAAGCGATGCGCGAGCATGGCATTCACGTCAGCGCGATGACACCACAGAATGAACCGCAGAATCCGAGGAACGAGCCGAGCATGGTGATGACCGCCGCCGAACAAGCGGACTTCATCAAGGGATATCTTGGACCGGCATTGCGCAAAGGCGTGCCCGAAACGGAAATACTCTGCTGGGACCACAATTGCGACGGAGCCGATTATCCGCTCGCGGTGCTGGGCGACGCGGAGGCGCGCGCCTATATCGCCGGCGTTGCCTGGCATTTGTACAGGGGATCGCCGGAGGCGATGTCGGACGTGCGGGCGCAGTATCCAGACAAGAAAGTGTACTTCACCGAACAATGGGTTTCCGCCCATGACGATTTCATGGGCGCCCTGCGCTGGCATACGAAGAATGTCATCATCGGCACCCTGAGGAACTGGAGCCGTACCGCGCTGGAGTGGAATCTTGCCTCTGATCCCGAGTACGCCTTGCACACGCCCGGCGGCGCCGAGGGAGCCCTGGGCGGCGTTACCATCGGGGCCACGATCACGCGAAATCCCGGATATTATCTGATGGCGCACGCGGCGAGGTTTATCCGGCCGGGGTCGGCGCGGGTTTATTCAAGCGAGGTGGACCAGCTCCCCAACGTGACTTGTCTGACGCCTGATTCGCAGATGGTGATGTTGGTCATAAATGATGCCGATGGTGCCAGGCGCTTTCGCGTTCAGCACCGAGGCGCTTGCGCGACGCTGGAGCTGGGGATGGGTGATGTCGCGACGCTCCGGTGGAACGTGGCAACGGCGCTGGCCCTGGGCGAGAAAGCTGGGGCCGGCCGAAACACATAAAAGTCTTCAGGCTAGGACGGGAGCGAATCATTCCCACTCGATCATGCCCGGCGGCTTCGACGTGATGTCCTACGCCACTCGGTTGATCCCCCGCATTGCGTCGTGACGCAGAAGATGGCGTCCCTCACTGCGCTCGGGATGACAGCGGTGCCTCTCGCTGCCCTGGATCACTGCTTGTGCCAGCCGGTTCCCGCACCGGAGCTTGTGCCGGGCTTGACGCCGCCGGCCACGCTGCCCTTCGGTTGCGGAACCCACCTGGTCTTGCTCAGGTTCGACATGATCTCGGCGTCTTTGACGTAGTGCTTCTCGATCATGCGCTCGGCCGCAGCATCCACCGCGGCGTCTCCTGCGGCAGCGCCACCAGCTACCCTGACAGTCCCGCGCACAATGCCCGTGATACCCGTGATCGCCAGGCCGACTTCGGAGACCTGGCCTGCCGTCTTCGCAACCTTGAGCACGGTGACCACTCTGCCCGCTCCAGTCGACTAGAGCGTAGTCCACGCCAATTGAATCAAAAGGGGATTCCGGGAACAGGGCTGATGTGATTCAAGATGCTGGCTGGGCTGGAGGCCAGCATCGATGACCAAGCCCTATTCAGAAGACTTGCGTATTCGGGCGGTGGAAGCAGTCGCCAACGGCATGAGCCGTCGCCAGGCGGCGAGGCTGTTCAAGCTTGGAGCGTCGAGCGTCATCCGATGGACTGAACGCCGGGAACAGACTGGCACGGTCGCGGCCAAGCCGATGGGCGGTAGCCGCGGCACGAGCATCAGCGGCGCAGATCGGGAATGGCTGCTGGAGCTGATCGCCAGCCTGCCAGACCTGACGTTGGAGAAGTTACGCGCCGAACTGGCGCGCCAGCGTGGCCTGTCGGTCGGCCATGGCACGATCTGGCGGTTCTGCGATCGCGAGAAGCTGAGCTTCAAAAAAAGCCTGTACGCCGCTTAGCAAGACCGGCCCGACGTCGCTGAAGCTCGGGCCGCCTGGCGCCTCCTACAGCGCCAACTCGACCCGACCCGCTTGGTGTTCATCGACGAGACCTGGGCCAAGGACAACATGACCCGCTTGCGCGGCCGCAGCCAGCGAGGCCGGCGTCTGATCGGCAAGATCCCTCTGGCTCGCTGGCACACCACGACCTTCCTCGCCGCCCTCCGCCTCGATGGGATGACGGCTCCCATGGTCCTCGACGGTCCGATCGATGGGGTGTGGTTCCTGGCTTACGTCGAGCAGGTGCTCTGTCCGACCTTGGGGTCTGGCGACATCGTCATCATCGACAATCTGGGGTCTCACAGGAGCGACAAGGTTCGTCGAGCCATCGAAGCTCGTGGCGCCAGCCTGCTCTTCCTCCCCAAGTACTCGCCTGATCTGAACCCGATCGAGAATGCCTTCGCCAAGCTCAAGGCTGGACGGCGACGCGCCGCCGAGCGATCAACCGAAGCCCTGTGGAACCGCATCGCCGCGATCCTCGACGACTACTCACCTCGCGAATGCGCCAACTACTTCAAGGCCGCAGGATATGACCCAGTCTTGAGTGAACTCCGCTCTAGGCGACGACCTTATGATGTCGTGCACTCAGAGATCGATCGTCCAGGCTCAGTGCATCTTGAACCAACCTACTCCCTTGATATTGTTGAAGGAGTCGGTCTGGTGACAGAGGTAGCATTGTTCGACGCGGGCGCTTCTCTGCCCCGTAATCCCCTGATCCATCATCCCAAAATGCATCATGAAATGGGTGCGTGGCGCTTGGTGGCATTGATTGCAGTCTTGTGACTTCGGCGAGGGATGAAGGAAGCCGGCAATCTTCCAGGTTTCGGTCGCGTGGCAGTCGGCGCACTGCTGACCAAACAGCGTCCGGTGTTTGTCGCGGAACCCATGGCAGGATGCGCAGTCGAGCGCATCGCTCTCCGAGACCGGTCTGTTTTCTCGGGCCCCTCCCAGGGAGCGTAGGAGGGCCGCTACGCCACGCGAGTCCGGTTGCCCCGATGGGGTCCGGGCGGATGCGTCCTGCAAGGCAACCGTGATGAGAACGGAGTGATCTATCTTTATCGGTCGCACGTCTCTGCCTTGATGCTCGATATGGCAGCCGCGGCATTCCTGGATCGTGGCGTGGAAGGCGGTCGCTGGCTTGCCGAGTGCGAAAGCGTCGGGCGCGTGGCATGTGATGCAGGAAGCGGCTTTGATTCCCACATTCGGCGTGTGGCAGTTCTCGCACTGTGTTTCGAGGAAGGCATGTGCGGCCGACAACGGACCTGGAATGGCCAGCCTGCCCCAGGTTGGCAACGCTGACGTGCCGGAACGGTAGATCGTGACCGGCACGAGCACCGCGGCAGCAAGACCGAGGACGCCAAGCGCTAGGTAGATTGCTCCGCTAATCTTCACCAGAGCCATCGCAATCCGAAGTAGATGCCATTCCAGATATGCAGCGAAAGGAGCGAGTACATTACGATCGCGGCGCCAACGTGCAGCACTGTCCAACGCGATAAGGTGCGCTTCAGCAGCTCTCGCGCACCGATCGCGTATTCCAAATCAGCGATCGCGCCCAGCAGGCCGGGGAGCGCCACGTCCGCCCAAACAGTAGGACCAGAGCTGCCGGCGAGCGCCCCTGCAACCGCGTCATAACGCGTCCTGAGCACCGCCAGCATGCTCTGCTGCTCGCGGAGGTCAGTGCCTATCTGCATCAAGTAGTAGCGGCCGACGAAGCCACTGAACACTACGACCAGCATCGCCGAGACGAGGCCGATCCCGAGGGGACTGTAGAATGTGTGGCCACTATGGATGATCCCGAACAGCGCGCCGATGACGCCGGCGTAGACGTGGAACGAGAGAATAGCGCCCATGCGCACGCGTTTGGTCGCCCACGCTTTCACCAAAGCGCTACGTTTGACCATTGAGTAGACCAGCAAGAAGAGCAGCAACACGGCTCCGGCGATGCCGATCAGGCTACCGGTGAGGCTGCCTGGAAAGCGCGGCGCCACGTGCAATAGAAAACCGGGGACGAGAAGTGCGAGGCCACTTACGAGCACGCCGACCATAAGCTTCTCGGACTCGTTCACCTCAGGCGTCCACGACCAGGTTGCCCGCTGACTTCGCTTGGCAGGCCAGGATTATGCCGCGCGCCTTGTCTTCGGGAGGAAGCCCTTCCTGAACCGCCATCGTCACGGCGCCTTTGAGCAATGGCACGGCGCAGACCCCGCAGGTCCCGACCCGACAGGAGAAATCGATCGCGACGCCAATCGCCTCAGCGGCCTCCAGTACGCATTTGTCCGGGGCGAGGGGCCCGGTCTTGCCGGATTTTCTGAACTCGATCTCGGATTGTGCCGAAGGAACGGTATGCGGGGACGCAGTTAAAGTCGAGGGTGCTGCAGTGTCCGTAGCAGGCACCCCTGCTGCGGCGGGAACCGGCGCAGCACCCAGGGCCTGGCCGAACGCCTCCGACTTGGTCTTGTGCTTCGATACGCCGAGTTCGATGAGCGCCGACTTGACGGCCTCCATCATCGCGGGAGGACCGCAGACATGGACACGGCGCCGGGCGATCTCCGGTACGTTGCGCGCGATGAACTCCTTTGAAATGTACCCCACCGCTCCTGTCCAAGGGGTTTCGTCGACACGGCCCACCGTCGTGGCGACATGCAGGTTTGCATGCCGCTTCCGCAGGTACTCGAGTTCCTCACGGAAGATGACGTTCTGCGGAGAGCTTGCCCCATAAAGGAAGAAGATATCGCCGGGAAAGGCGCGGTCGGTGAGATAGCGCGTGATGCACATCATGGGGGTGATCCCCACGCCGCCGCTGATCAGGACGATGCTGTTCGCCTCCGTGCCGGTGAAGGTGAACACGCCAGCCGGGCCGGACACCTCCAGGTGATCTCCGACCGCGACGTTGTCATGCAGATAGCGAGACTCCGCGCCCAGGTCTTCCCGTTTGACGGTGAGCTCGACGTAGTCGCGCTGTGTCGGCGCGGAGGCGATCGTATAGGAACGCCGGATGCGCTTGCCGTCGACTTCTGCGGAGAAGGTCAGGAATTGGCCGGGCACGAAAGTGAAGGGGATGGGTCCGCCCCCCGGTTCTCTGAGCCGAAACGTCTTGACGTTCGGGGTCTCGTAGAAAATGTCGGCGACGCGAAGTGCGCCTGTCCAAGGCTTGGAAGTCTTACCCGGAGCAGGCGCCTCCACTGCCGAGGGATTCTGAGCAGAAAAATCGAGGGCTGCCGGGGTGGAAGGCGCGGCCAACGTCGGGACGGTGACAAAAGCCGCGGCGTCCGCTGCGAAGGGGGCCGATTTTGCACCGCCCGCAGGAACGGCTACGGGCGCTGCGCCGGGCGTGAGCCGCTGAACGAGGCTGCCGATCCTGCGCAATCGTGCATAATGGATAAGAATCGTCGCGAGCACGAACGCCACCAGGAACGTCATTGTCGAAAGGTGATACCAGGAAAGGCCCCAAGGGCCTTCGTCCACTGGCATCCCGACGGCGGCCGGCACGCTCATCTGCGTCTTGAACCACGTGAGCGCCAACTGGCGCGGCGACTGCCCCTCATTGACGGCCTGCAGGGCGGCGGCGCCGCTTTCGGCTTCAAGGACACCCGCGCGCACGGTCGCAATCGCCTTCTGCATGGCTGCAGAGTCATTCGCCAGTATCGATTGGTGCAGCTGCGCCTGACCGGTGGTAATCGCCCACGACCCAGATCCAATGCGCTTGCCGGCTTGGTCCTCGATATACTGGCGCGCTTCCGGCGTGAGCGTCGGCATCGCCATCAGGGCCGAATAGAACGGCCGTGGCCCCAAGCCACCCATGCAGCCCATCGGGCCGCAACCACCACCGGACTGGACGCCGACTCCTGGAGATGATGGCGGGGGCGCGCCCATCGTGCCGCCCGGTCCCATGTTGCCAGTTGGAAACGGGGGAGAGGGCGCCGGCACCGCCGGAAGACCGCTTCCGGGATGGTGAGCACCATGGTCTGCGGGCTCCGTCTGTGCCTCTAGAGGCACGATCGGCGCCAAGAGCCCGAGCACCACAATCGCGGCAAGGCCAACCAAATACAAACGAGGGGGCACGCCCTGGATTGTGCGTGCCGGCCCCGCTGCCGACTCTGTCGGCCCGTGCCTGGCTAGGTTCGTTCGTATTGGCATGCCTATTTCATGTTGGGCATCGCTGTGGCCGGCGGCATCGCTACCATACCGAGAACCATCTTTCGCTGGTCAGCGGTCAATAGCTTCGCAGCCTCGCCGACCGACCGAATGAAGGCAAGCCGTTGGTCGGACTTCAACTTCTCGATTTCGCGCACCTTGCCATCGATGGCTGCCGCATCGGGCTGCTCGGCCGCCGTCAGCGCCCAGAGCGCTTGCTCCGCCTCGGCGATCTTGCGTTCTGCACCGGATTGCTCGCTGAGTGAACGCTGTTTGATTCCGTTCAGGGCAGTCTTCTGTTCAACACTGAGGCCAATCTTCTCGGCATAATCGAGGAAAAAGCCTGTGCTCCCAACGTGATAGAGGTGCGACGCTCCCGGAAAACCCGGCAGCGCCGAAGGCATTGCCATGGCAGTGCCAGCGCCAGGCGCGGCACCCATCATGCCCATGCAGCAGGGCATCTTGTCGGCCATGCCACCGCCCATTCCGCCCGGTTTGTTGTCGCTGCCCTTGGGGTCGCCGGTCATTTTGCCGCCCATTTCGCTGCCCATTCCGCCCATCTGAGCCAGGCGCACGCCATTTGGCCTTGAGTTCAAGACGCCATCGATCACGCTCGCTTCTTTTGCGTACGCCGGGACTGAAACCGCGAAAAAGACGAAAGCCGAGCTCAGCGACGTAATCAACCGCAGCATTCCTGGGCGAGCAGATGGGTTGGTCATGGGGAAGCCTTTCCAAATAATATCTAAGCATCTTCGGCGATTGAGAATCGACTGCTTCGCGCTAGATCAAGTATCGAATACCGATAAGCATACCCGCCGATGGCCATTCGAATTCAAAACGAAGTGGACGATGCGACATAGGAGCTAGTCTTAGAGGCCCGGGCATCCATGCGGGGGCCCGGGTTTCTAACAGTTCACTTCGTCGACCCCGACGAATGGCTCGGCGTCGCCGGCATGTCGCGTTGCATGTCCTGGATTTGCTTCGTCTCGCCCGTCTTGGGAGACGATGAGTGGCCATAAGTGCTCGGGCCCGGTACGGTCCCACCGCCCATGTGACCGCCGCGCATGCTCTGTCCCATCGGGTGTTCGGCACCGCCATGCATTCCCATGCCTGACCTAGGGCCGGGCTGGTCACCGGGTTGGCGAACCCAGTCATCACGCCCAACGGGCTGTCCTCCGGAGGGGCTCTGCATGCCCGTCGCCCCTGTGCCTGACTGCTGGGCAAAGCCGATCGGAGCGAAGCTGAACACACCTACGGTAGCGGCCAAGCCAGCCGCAATGACAAACTGTTTGATATTGGTCATGGGTCAATCCCTCGTGTACTCGTTCGCCGAATCATATCGGCATGAATTACTTGTGGAACTTTCGATCTGCCGACACCTTGATCCACCTCAAACTGAACTGGCCCTTCCAAGGTGAGGTCACCGTTGCGAGCCAGCCGTGTCAAAACCACGTACGGAGGCCAACCGTGAAGCGAATCTGTTGAGTTGGTCCGCCGGCGGCACTGACATAGTTGGCGGTAGAACCGTATTGGCCGAAGTATGTGATGCCGACGTAGGGTGCGAACTCCCGCGTGATCTCGTAGCGTAGACGCAGCCCTGCATCGAGTTCGGAAAGCCCCGCGCCGACTTTCCGCTCCGGGTCGTCCTTCGTGTAGAAATTGAGTTCGGCCTGCGGCTGCAGGATCAGGCGCTGGGTGATCTGCAGGTCGTAGCTGGCCTCGAGCCTTAAGGCGAGATGGCCGCCACCGCTAGCGTAGCCTATGGCGGAGACCTTGAAAAACTG
>JADHLS010000135.1 GCA_016780605.1 Reyranella sp. | reverse complement strand
TTCACGGCGGCTATGCGCTGGGCCGAAGTGAACGGCCTTGCGATGCCTCTTAGTCGGCTTTTCCTTCCCCAAACTTCGACTGATGCAAGGCACTGCAGCGCGTCCATCACCTGGTCGACGTTACGGCCACTTGGTCGCTATCTGCCAAGCCGTTGGCACCGGAATGACTGGAAGCGGTTGTATCCGGATGCGCGCCATCGCGCCGCCGGGTAGGATCCGGCACACCCATGGTCACCCGTCTTTCGCCGTTGCGATTGGGTCTCTCGGCGAGACTCTTTGCGGTCCTGCTTCTGCTGGGCGCCATCGCCGTCCTTATTTCCGGCGGGTTGGGCTACATTAGCGCGCGCGATGCGCTCGAGCAGTCCATCTACAACCAGTTGACCGCGGCACGGGAAACTAAGACGCACCAGGTCGAGAACTATTTTCGGTCGACCTCCAACGAAATCAGGTTGCTGGCAAATACCCAGATGGTCGTCGAAGCCATGCACGATTTCCGCAACGCCGTCGACGAACTCGATCGGACGAAGGTGCCTGACGATGTACGCAATCGCGTCGAGAGCTGGTACGACACACATTTTATGCCGATGATCCGGCGCCAGCTCGGGGCCGACGCCCAGGTCAGGGATTATCTTCCGATAGCATCAGCGGCATATTTCCTCCAGGACCACTACATTATCGCCAATCCAAACCGGACCGGGCAGCGGCGGGCCCTGGCCGACGCAGGCGACGGTAGCGCCTACAGCCGATTGCATGCGCGTTACCACCCGATCCTGCGCCACGCGACTGCTACCCTAAATCTCTACGACCTCATGATGATCGACCCGCGCGACGGCCGCATCGTATACTCGGTCACGAAAGAGACGGATTTCGCCTCGTCGATTAAGGCCGCACCTTACAGCCACTCCAACTTGGCGGTCGCCGTGGCAGCGTGCAGCGAGTCGGCGGACGCGTCGAAAACCTGTCTCGGAGATTTCGCCGACTATTTGCCGGCAGATGGCGCTCCCGCGGCGTTTATGGCGGCACCTCTCATCGAAAAAGGCGTGGTCATCGGCGTGCTGGTCGCCAGGCTGTCGATCAACGAATTGGACAACATCGTCTCTGGCCGCCGCCAGTGGAGCCATGAAGGCTTCGGGATGACGGGCGAGGCCTACCTGGTCGGGCCCGACTTCCTTATCCGCTCGGCGCCGCGGCTGTTCTTCGAGAACCGAGATCAATACTTCGAGGAGTTGGAGCGCGGCGGCACGACGCCGAAGAACGACATCGAAGACACTCATCGCTACGGCTCGCCTGTGCTGCAGCAACACGTCGATAACAAGGCTACACGCGCCGCGCTGAGCGGCCTTGAGGGCATTGGCGCCATTCCCGGCACGGGCGGCCAGGTGACGCTGGCCTCATGGGGACCAGTGAGCGTGCCAGGCCTGCAGTGGGGCATGATCGCCAAGATAGACGACGCGGAAGCGTTTGCGCCGGTGCACCTCCTGCAGCGTCGCCTGATCATTGTAGGTGCGATCGCGCTTCTGGTGGTGCTCTCGACAGGTGCTTGGCTGTCGCGCTCGCTGCTCGGGCCGCTTCGCGATCTAACGGCAGGCGTGCAGCGCTTCGCCGCCGGCGACTACGCTGCCAGTGTCAGGGTGCGCACCGAGGACGAGATCGGGCAGCTCTGCTCGGCGTTCAACGGCATGGTCGACGAGCTGCGGGAAAAGAGCGTCGTCATCGACACCAAGAACCGGGAGAATGAGCAGCTCCTGCTCAACGTCTTGCCGGCGCCGATCGCTAGCCGATTACGCGGCGGCGAACAGAATATCGCGGACGGATTCGACAATATCACTGTGGCGTTCGCTGACATCGTCGATTTCACGCATCTATCGTCGGGCATGCCGCCGGCTCGCCTGGTCGAGCTGCTCAACGCCCTGTTCAGCCGCTTCGACGAAGCCGCGATCGAACTCGGCGTCGAAAAGATAAAGACCGTGGGCGACGCCTACATGCTCGTGTGCGGATTGCCGGTCCCCGTGCCCGACCATATGCGCCGCGTCGTGCGCATGGCCATTCGGATGGTTCTCATCACGCGCGAGCAAGCCCTCGAACACAAGGTTGCCCTAAAGCTGCGGGTGGGCATAAACAGCGGCCCGGTCGTAGCGGGTGTCATAGGCAAGAGCAAATACATCTACGATCTGTGGGGCGACACGGTGAACGTGGCAAGCCGCATGGAATCGACGGGACTGCCCGACACCATTCAGGTGACGCGCCCGGTCTACGAGGAGCTCAAGGACGACTTCGACTTCGAGCCGCGCGGCCTCATCGAGGTCAAGGGCAAGGGCAGCGTCGAGGCCTGGATCCTGAAGCTATAGGCCAAGTTGTAGTTTCCGAATTGCAGCCCTCGAACAGAAGCGAAGTGATGAGTCAGCTCGATAAGCGCGTGTCGAAGTTGGAGAAGATCATGGCCGAGCGCCCTCCCAACCTCGCCGGGTGTCCATTGAACGGCTAGCGAAGATGTTGGCCGGCAGCATCAACAATCCAGTGCGGACGGACCTGTTGCTGTGTGCGATGAGCGGCGAGCAGCTAGGCGAGTTGTATGCGGCAGGTTTGGAAGAGCTGCGCCGCTGTCGATACCGAATACTTCATCCGCGCTGGCATGAGGAAAAAGATCAAGTAAGCTGAAGCGCAATGATCGCGTTCCTGATTATGGTTCTCCACGTCGTGGTCTCGCCGCTCAAAACGAGGGCCCGGCTGGAAGCTGAGATCATATGCTGCGACATCAGTTGAACGTGCTGCGTCGGCGCGTTCCCTCGAAACCCCGGTTGGTGGTAGCCGATCGGCTGCTCTTCGTCTGGCTCTATCGCCTGTTTCCGTCGGTGTTGAACGCTGTGATGATTGTCCAACCGGAGACCGTCATTCGATGGCATCGGGCCGGCTTTCGACTGTATTGGCGCTGGAAGTCGCGTTCTCGCGGTGGGCGGCCCAAGGTTCCGATCGAAGTGCGCAGCCTGATCCGACGGATAAGCGTGGAGAACCCGCTGTGGAGCGCGCCCCGCATTCACGGTGAGCTGCTGAAGCTCGGGATCGAGGTCGCTCAGTCGACCGTCGCCAAGTATATGGCCAAGCGTCGGCCCAGAGGGTCCGCCCAGATGTGGAATACGTTCCTGCGGAACCACATGGCCGGCATTGCGGCCATGGACTTCCTTGTGGTCCCGACGATCAACTTTCGGCTGCTGTCAGTCTTGGTGATCCTGCGGCATGAGCGGCATCGCCTGATCTCGCTGAACGACCTATCCTCGGCGGACTTCATCACGAATACTGTCGAACGTAGTCCTCCAAGCCTTGGTTACGCACGCACGGATGAGGTTTTTGGTAAGCACACCTGTGTGTCCCGTCGCTGATGAGCCATTGATGCAGTGATGAAATATCGATGTTATCTAGGATTTCTCGCCATTTCAGAGTTTTGAGCAGGCACAGGTGTCGGCATCGGGGCGGCGTGGCCTTGTGCGGAAAGTCACGTCTGATGGCGCGCTAACGCGGTATCAATTGGCCAAAGCCCCCAGTTCGCGTCTCGTCTTCCTTACGAAGAAGGGGGTATCGAATGACTTTGACCGTTGTCGGCGCCGTCGCCTTGGTCCTGACCGTCCGAACCATTCGGACCGGCTCTACGCGCACAACGCAACTTGGCGGCTACTGGCTGGTGCGCAATTAGGCTCCAAAGCGATGCGGCCGCTATCCTGATTTGGAGGATACCCAATGCAGAGAGCACAAGGACAAAAACTACCCGAATTCACGCAGTGCAATGGCGAATGGATCGAAAAACCAGCAGTCTTTTTCTACCACTCCTCGATTGGGCAAGGTCCCGTTTCAGCACGTCTACCGATGTACATTGAGTTCAAAGACGGTAGCTGTGCGGTCGGCTTTGATGCTGAGCAATTGGCTGCCGAAATGGGCGTTAACATTGCCGACCTGATAGATGCAAACCATAGCGGCGCGTTGCAATTTCTAGGGGTCGTCTCTACCGACCCGAGACACGGCGGCACAAAGGCCCTTGCTTACGCCTCCCTTTTGGGCAACTACCAAGGCAACCTTACGATCGAAGATTGAAGATGCCCGGTTTCGTGGACACCCGAAGGATTTTGTTCCCCGGTGTCTAAATCAACGCTGCTGCCGCTGCCCACAGTGAACCGAGGAGCATTGAAATGGGCTCGTTTGCGATATGGCACTGGATCATCGTACTGTTGATGATTGGGATACCGATTGGGGTCGTCTGGTTTGTTGTTTCGAAGGCCAGGAAGAAGTAGCCGGTTCCTTCCTGAAGTTATATGGCATCGCGCATTGCCTTCTGGAGGCAAGAGCTGTGCCCTTAGGGCGAGGCGGGTGGCTTTCCCCTTTGGGCTGGCCGCAGTGTCCCACACCACTGCTCGCGAACCGGCCAGGACAGCCGGCTGTGGCATGGTGAAGTGCTGCGACGAAGCGTGCCGCGAGCTCTAAATCGCGCTTGGACGCCATGGGAAGAGTGTAACGCGCGTTGAGTGGGCCTCCCGCCCATATCGCGCCGGTTGTCCTTACCGAAAACGCCATTCGAGCCGATAGCCAGCCTACGGACCGCTATGCCCGACAGTATTGGTGATGAAGTCCGCCGAGGACAGGTCTTACAGTGACCTGGCCGAACCGTTGGACTGGACGAGCCAGCGGCGCATCTTTGGCCAAAGCAAGATGGGGCCGGACATTGTTGTAGTAGGCGGCGTAGCCCTCGAGGATCCGGCGCAAGTGGTCCTCGCCCAGGATCACGATGTGATCCAGGCACTCCCGGCGGATCGAGCCGATCACCCTCTCCGCATGGCCATTCTGCCAGGGTGAGCACCGCGCAGTCGGGTGATCCCGGATACCGTTGCGCTCGCAGCGAAGATCGCTCGCACGGCGTGGGTGATCATCACGAAGCCGGGCGCGCTCTATGAACGCAGAGATCCGGCCGTCGCCTGAGAGCGGCGGTCGGGGCAGAAAGCGAGGTTCGGGGAAGTGATGACGAAACAGTCGATCGGCGCATCGTAATCTCTGTGCAAAAATCCGTGCCCCTGCACGAACCATTTATCTGAGAACGAAGCGCGCGGATCCCCAAGGACAATGAAGCGGTCGCGCCGGCGGAGAAGACGTCGTCCGAAGTCGGCACGGCGCTTGAGCCCGACGCGGAAGCCGGCAGCGCGGATGAAAGCGGCGAGAATCAGGGGAAACAGAACGGCGTCAGATGGAAGTAGTGTGCAAGATCAAGAGGACTTACAGGGGCCACTCTCGACGATACAGGGCGATCAGATAGTGGTCGAGCTGTTTGACCTCGCTTTGAAATGCTTCCCGGTCGGGGAATATCCACCTCAGCAGCTCAAATTCCTTCACACACAACTCCGCATAGCTCATGTCGCCAGCGAGCTTGTCGCGTTCCTTTTTTCGAGCAGGATCTTGGAGAAGGGAGCGCCAGTCAGATCTATTCAGCATCAAAGGAAGGGCTGTTGATGTGTTGCTGTCGTAGATGGGATGGGCGAGGGAATGAAAATAAAGGTACTTGGAGCAAAATGACCGTGTCTCCCTATACTTCGGAAGCTTGCTATTTATGATTTTTCCGAATCGATGCACGTGAGTGATCGCTTCGTTAACGTTTTTAGAGTTCAGCCCGTCTAGCAATTGGGCATCCGACATCAGCTCACGAAACCCTTCGTCATCGTGGAGCTTCCGAGCCAGCCAGTAGACGCCTTGCAAACCCTCGGTATCGGCGCCGCTCTTGCCAACGCCCGCCCCGATATTCGCAGTGTAGATTCGGTCGATATATTTGACCTTTGCTTGAGTGACCTCAACGACTGCATGCTCGCGGTCCATACCAAACAAAAGGTACAGCGGCCTATTCTCCGGATCGCCGTAGGTAGGGTAACGCTCCAAGAAGCGCCTAAAGTCATCCACGTCAAAGTAGTGATCGGGCATCAATCAATCCTTGCACACACTGCGAACAGCTCCTCGCCGGTCATCATTGATTGCAGTGAGCGGGCATCGAAAAGCTTTCGATGGGAAAAGGCGTTTGCACCCGCTAGTGCTTCTAAGAGATTGACTCCTCGAGCGTCGTGCCGTCGCTTGCAAGGTTGACCCGAAAGGCCAAGAGGGAACGCTTGCCGGTGTATCTCCACATGGCCGTGGAAGGAGTGGCGCAGGGAACCGACAAACTTGGGAGGATGTCCATTCCCTGCTTGCAGACTGAGGGGCGGTTGGAGCGCCGAAGGTGTGCCTTAAGCCCCGGCGCTCCGGTCAACCTGCAAACTGTCGAGATCAGTGCCACTTTCCAGGAGCGTTCACGTCACATTGAAACCTCGCCTGCGGTAGCTTGAGCATTTGAGCGCTGCTCTTGGCCGACCCATCGGCTGGCAATCACCCTAGAAGGTGCGCCTTAGCTCAAACTTAGGACCAGCCGCCCCCTGGAAATTGGACACCTGTCCTGCGGCTCCGCCATCTGATGTCGTCCTTCTATGAGCACGCGTGCAATTCAATGCAAATCACGCAGCCGAGGACGCGTTCTGAATGCAGCGCACATCCGCCTGCGAAATCGAGCCCAAACATCGCCCGCCCAAGACGCGCGCGTCGGCTCGCCAAAGGGCGATTGCCGTGGCCGCGCTTACAAAGGCCAATTTCCAGGATGCAAACGGCCAAGGATGTCGAGCAGGCCCCAAAGAGCGAGTGCATGCAGCACGAACGTGTAGGCGAAACTCATCGCAGGGCCTCACCAAGTTCCTTGCTCAATCACACATCGCATGGTGATTTCCGGCATGTGTACGAGCGCCATCTCATTAGGCACGCGATCGCTCGGCGCGCGGCCGCTGTGCGTCCGGAGCTTGTTACGCCCGACTTAGCGCCGCCTTAGAGGCGAGTTGTGGCACAAGTGGCCTGGCGCACTGCTCCAGCAGCCCGAGCCTCAAGGGGATACGGATCTCGACCTTCAATCCCTTCTCGGGAGTCCGGGTGCTCCAGTCGAGGTCGATGCTGGCCCCAAGCCGTTCGACGACGGTCTTCACGATGGAAAGACCGAGGCCAGTTCCCTGGCCGCGACTGCCGGCGATCCGGTAAAAGGGATCGAACACCCGATCACGCTCTTCAACCGGGATCCCGCGCCCATAATCCTTGACCTGGATGCACAGCGCGGCTTCGCTCACCCAAACAGCGACTTCGACGACCGCGCCGACGTCCGAATACTGGATGGCGTTCGACAGCAGGTTCCTGACGACCGTCACCAGGTCCACCTGGTTGGCCACGATCGAGGTCGGCTGAAGGCCGGCAACGACGATCTGGATATCCCGGACATCGGCGACTGGCAGCAGATCCTCGATGGCGGCGCGCACGGCGTTCTCGACATCGCAGACTGCGGCCGTGGGCGGCGCCGGGACCTGGACCTGGGCAAGCGCCAGAAGCTGCTCGGTGAGGGCGCGGGCCCTGAGAATGCCGAGGCGCAGCGGCTCGAGTCGGGCCGCCACCTCGCGGTCGAGCGGGAGTCGGTAGACGTTCTCGATTTGAATCGTCAGCGCGCTGAGGGGCGAACGCAACTCGTGGGCGGCATTGGCAACGAAGCGGCGTTGCGCATCGAGCGCTCGCCTCAGCCGCCGCATCAGATCGTTGATCGCCGTCACCATCGGCACGACCTCGCTCGGCTGATTGCCCGCGGAAAGCGGCGTCAAGTCCGAATCGGTCCGATGATCGAGGTCCCGCGACAGACGCGCGAGCGGCTTCATCAAATGACGCACAAGGATGAAGTTGATCCCGCAGAGGAGCGGCGCCAGCAGCAGCACCGGCACGGCCGTCCACAGCCCGGCATTCAGGGCGACCCTGTCGCGGATGACAGCCCGCTGTCCGACCGCCATTGGCTGACGACCCTCGCCGCCGGCGCGGACGTAGACCCGCCACGGCTCGCCGTTGAGGTCGACGGTCCGGTATCCGGAAGGCACGTCGGCGGCGAGCTTGAAGAAGTGCGATCCGCTCGGCTCGATCGGGTCGACGGCGACGGACCCACCATCGTACCTCGCTTCCGGGCCCGAGCGGAGTTGCCGAACGCTCGCCGGCGGATAGCGGGAAAACAGGTAGGCGATCCCCTTGAGGCGTTGGTCCTGGCGCTCCCTGGCCTGGCCAAAGGATTCCTCGAAGGACCACAGCCCGACGAGCAAGTCGAGCACGGCGGCGACGGCCGAAACCGCGAGCGACAGGCGGACTTGCAGCGATTTCATGTCTTTGCTCTCGGAACGGTCCAGCCGAGGCCCCGGACATTCTTGATGGCCTCGCTCCCCAGCTTGCGTCGAACGCCGTAGATCAGAAATTCCACCGCGTTGCTTTCGACTTCCTCATTCCAGCCGTAGATCTTCTCTTCCAGGATATGGCGGGACAGGATCATCCCCGGCTTCTGCAGCAAGGCGTGCAACAACGAGAACTCTCGCGGCGAGAGCACGGCCACGCGCCCTTCGACCGACGCTTCGAAGGTCGAGGGGTCGAGGGAAACGACACCATTCGAGAGAACCGGCTGGGCGGCGCCGGACTTTCGGCGCACGACCGCTCGCAGGCGCGCGAGAAGCTCGTCGACGTCGAATGGCTTCACGATGTAATCATCGGCGCCGAGATCGAGGCCACCGACCCGATCTTCGACAGAATCGCGCGCGGTGATGATGATCAGGGCGACGGCGCATTGGCTGCGCCTGAGTTCCCGAAGGACGTCGATGCCGGACATCTCGGGCAGCGACAGATCGAGCAGGACGGCGTCGTATGCATGCGAGCGTGCAGCGTCCAGGGCGCTCAGCCCGTCCTCGACCCAATCGACGGCATGACGTGCGTCGTGCAGCGCCTGACGCAGTGCATCGGCGAGCATCTTGTCATCTTCGATCAACAGCAAGCGCATCCGCCGCTTCCTGAATACAGCCCTTGAGAGTCCTCGAGCTACGCCGGTGCGGCCGACGACCGCAACGACGACTTTCGGAATTAGGGCAGCGGCAGATTACGGTCATCTTACGCCGCATCGCTGGGCAAACCTATGTGGCTCGTCGCGCGCTTCGTGGGCGGAAAGCGGGCGCCGCGGCCAATGCGATCGACTTGAGCTCCAGCAGCACGAGGACACCCGCCTTCTCGTCGCAAGAACGAGCGAACTTCAGGAGTTGAGCGCGATCGGCCAGCGAGGGCGTTTCCATGCTAAGCCGCCTGGCGGATGAGGCTCGCTCCAGCAGTTGCCAAAAGACAGCCGACATCGGACCACCCAAACACCTTGCCCCGCATTGCCCATCACCAGGCAAACGCCATTCGAGCCTGCCGTAGCCGACTTAGAGATGACTTAGGACGAAGTACCGACAAGCGGTCGCAGTCGCAGCGTCAGGGGGCGTTCACGCCGCCAACTCACATTGTCTCTTCAACCAGTCTCCCGCCGGACAGCACGACGACCTCGCCCTCTGCCAGCGGCGACCAGTGGCCACCGGTCACCGGCACGCTGGCGAGCAGGGCCATTTCCTGCCGGTGCTCGGACGCCTGCTCGTCCTGATGGATGGTGACGCCCGACGCCGCCGGCGGCGCGATCGCGGCAGCATGGGCGCCGCTGTGGCGGCTGTGGCGCACCCACAGCCCCGGCGGCGCCACGATGCCGTCCGCCTGGGTGCGGCGGTGCCCGTGTCCGAAGACGAACTCGCCATCGCTGTAGAGGAAGTTCGCGATGCCGAGCGGGCGCATCTCGGCGGCGAAGGCC
>JADHLS010000134.1 GCA_016780605.1 Reyranella sp. | reverse complement strand
CCCAGCTCGATCGCATCCGCCGGCTCGACGCCAAGCTCAATGCCTTCCTGCTGGTGACCGAGGAGCGTGCGCTGGCCGATGCCAAGGCCGCGGAAGCGCGGCAGATGTCCGGCACGCGGCGCGGCCCGCTCGACGGCATCCCAATCGCCCACAAGGACATCTACAACACCGCCGGCATCCGAACGACGGCGCATTCCAAGCTGCTGAAGGACAATGTGCCCACCCGGGATGCGCATACGGTCAAGAAGTGGGCGGACGCCGGCACGGTCATGCTGGGCAAGCTCGCAACGCATGAGTTCGCCTTCGGCGGACCGGCGTTCGACTTGCCTTGGCCGCCGGCACGCAATCCGTGGAACACCGACCACTTCACTGCGGGCTCATCGTCAGGCACCGGCGCCGCGGTGGCCGCCGGATTGATCCTGGGCGGCACCGGCTCGGACACCGGCGGCTCGATCCGCGGGCCGGCCGCGCTCTGCGGCATCGCCGGCATCAAGCCGACTTATGGCTTGTCGAGCCGCTCGGGCATCCTGCCGCTTGCCTATTCGCTCGATCATGCCGGGCCGATGGCATGGACGGCCGAGGATTGCGCGTTGCTGCTGCAGGCCATGGCCGGCCACGATCCCGAGGACCCGGCGAGCGTCGATCGCCCGGTCGCGAACTTCACTTCCGAGCTCGGCCAGGGAGCCAATGGGGGCGCGAAGGGGTTGCGCGTCGGCGTGGTCCGCCATTTCTTCGAGACCGACAATCGCGCATCCGACGCCACGCGTGCCGGCATCGATGCGGCGATGGATTTCTTCCGCAAGGAAGGCGCCGAGGTCCGCGACATCACGCTGTCGCCGATGGCGGATTATTTCGCGGTCGGCTGGCTGCTCATGGTGACCGAGGCTTTTGCCCTGCATGGTCCATGGCTGCGCGAGCGCTTCATGGACTATAGCGAGATGTTCCGTGATCGGGTCGCGCTCGCTGCCATGCTGAGCGGTCCCGACGTCGTGCAGGCAACGCGCCGGCGCCGCGTGCTGTGCCGGGAGATGGCCGACGCGATGGCCGATCTCGATGTCATCGTCATGGCCTCGGCGGTCGGCGAGGCGCCGCGTATCGACAACGTGCCGAAATGGTCGGGTATCGAGAAGCCGTCCTTCACCATGCCGTGCAACGTCACCGGCTTTCCCGCCATCAGCGTCTGCACCGGCTTCGGCGCCGGCGGTCTGCCCGTGGCGATGCAACTGGCGGCCAAGCCGTTCCACGAGCCGACGCTCTTCCGCGCGGCGCATGCCTACGAGTCGGCAATGCCATGGCGCGCGAAACGGCCGGCGATGGCGGGCTAGCTAGGCCGCTTCCTGGCACGCAGAGCGGGCGCGAGCTTTCGCTCGAACAGGTCGAAGAAGAAGTCCTGGTCCGGGCCGATCTGCGTCAGGATGATGTGGTCGCAGCCGATCGCGACGAATTCGTCGATCGCCTCGAGATGGCGGTCGACCGAGGGCCCGCAGCTCACCGCCTTGCCGATCGCCTCGAGCGAGATGTGCTCCGAGGCGGCGGCAAAGGCCTTCTCGTGCGGCAGCTCGGCCAGGACCGGCCAGCCCGCCAACGACCAGCGGTGCCGACTGTGCGCCGTCTTGCGCGCCTGCTCCTCGTCGGCTGCGCAGCACAGCGCGACTTCGCAATAACGCGGACCCTTGCCGCCGGCCTTGGTGAAAGCCTTCACGAGATCTTTCTCCGGTTCGGTCACGATCAGACCGTCACCCTTGTCTGCGGCGAGGCGCGCAGCGCTGGGCCCGCCAGCTGCCACGATGACATCGGGCTTGCGCTTGGGCCGGTCGAACAGTTTGGCATGGTCGACCTGGAAATGACGGCCGCGACAGGTGATAAGCTCGCCGGCCAACAGGCTGTGTATGATGTCGAGCGCCTCGGCCAATCGTTCGTGGCGCTTGCTGACGCCGGGCCAGCCTTGGCCGACCACGTGCTCGTTCAGGCGCTCGCCGGCGCCGACCCCCAAGGTGAACCGGCCCTCGGTCAATACCGCCATGGTCGCGGTCGCCTGGGCGATGATCGCGGGGTGGTAGCGCATGATGGGGCAGGTCACGGCCGTCATCAGGCCGAGCCGTTCGGTCGCTTGCGCCACCGCGCCCAGCACCGCCCAAGCGAAGGGCGCGTGACCCTGTTCCTCGAGCCACGGGAAGTAGTGGTCGGAGATCGCGGCGAAGTCGAAGCCCGCCTGCTCGGCGCGGCGCGCGTTGCGAACCAGCGCGGCCGGCCCATGCTCCTCCGACATCAGCTTGTAGCCAAGCTTCACCATCACTCGTACCACTCGCAGTCGGAGTCGCCGCCGTAAGCCGGCCACGAACCGTAGCCGTCACCGCGCGGACGCGAGCTTGCGCCCGAGCGGTCGGGCTCCAATGGATTGGAGATGGAGCGCAACGTGTCCTCGGCGCCGGGAGCGCGATTGGTCACAAGGTCGCCCAGCGCGATCATGCCGACCAGGCGCTTGGACTCATCGACCACGGGCATGCGCCGGATCTGCCGCTTCGCCATCGCCCGTTCGATCTTGCCGACGTCGTCGTCCTCGAAGCACCAGCACACCTGGTCGGTCATCACCGCCTGCACCTGCGTGGTGTCCGGCTGCATGCCATCGGCCGTGGCGCGCACGGTGATGTCGCGATCAGTGATGATGCCGACCAGCCGCCGGCCGTCGCAGACGGGCAGGGCGCCGACATTGAGATCGTCCATCATGGCCGCCGCATTGCGGACGGTGGCGTCGGGGCGCACGGTGACCAGGTTGGTGGTCATGACTTCACCTGCCTGCATGGCTCTCTCCTTGCGGGACGATTACGCGACTTCGGGCGATCAACGACGCTTGCGGCGAACCCGTTGCGTTGCGCCAGGTACAGTCCGAAGAACTCGACGCGCTGCAACGAATGACGGCTGGTTCGGCAAACTCGATAATATTTACATCGATCGATGCAATTTGATTCGATTGCCATGGCAGGGGCTGCCGCCGCCCGTCTAGATGAGCGGATGGCCGCGTCTGACGCCTCCGACCCGTATTCCTTGTCGCTCTTCCCGCCCGGCCATAGCCTGCTGCACGAATTCCCGCAGCACATCGTCACGGAGCTGCTGCGCGACGCGCGCCCCGTGGTGCTCGCCAAGGGCGACGTGCTCTTCACCCGGGGCGACCTGGGCGAAAGTTGCTATCTGGTGCGACGCGGCGTCATCAAGGTCAGCATCGCCTCGTCGAGCGGCGAGCAGCGCATCATGACATTGCATGGCCGCGGCGCCATCGTCGGCGAACTCGCCATGATCGACGGCCTGCCGCGGCTGGTGACCGCGCAGGCGATCAGCGACTGCCAGCTCGCCGCCATCACCCGTGCGGCGTTCATGGCCTGCATGGCCAAGCATCCGGAGATGAGCGAGGCATTGATCAAGATCCTTGTCGGCCGCCTGCGGCGGTCAGGCGAGGAAGCCGCCTGGGCGGGCCTACTGCCGGCAAAGGCGCGGGTGGCGCGGGCGCTGCTGCGGGTGGCATCCGTGCTCGGCCAGCCGGCCGGTCCGGGCCACATATCGATCGACCGCGGCGTGACCCACGCCGATATCGCCGCCCTCGCGGGCGTGTCGCGCGAGGTCGCGAGCCGGGCCATCGGAGCGTGGAAGAGGACCGGCGCCATGAGCGGCGATCCGCACGCGGCGTTCGTCGTCGATGTCCGCGCTCTGCAGGCTGAAGCCGATGATGGAACGTCGGACTGAGCTCAGTCACCACGCTCGTCGTGTGCGCGCCGGCTTCAAGGGTTGGCTGACGAGCAGGGTCAGCAATGCCTTGGCCGCTGGACTGAGATAACCGTTGCGGCGATGGATGGCGGTTATTGGATTGACCGCGCGCATCGGCAGCACGTCGAGGCCGACAAGCAGCCCTTGGCGCAGTTCGTCGCGGACACTGCTCTCGGGCATCAGGGCAAGGCCGAAACCTGCCTGGGCCAGCCGCTTCTGGGCGGTCAGGCTGTCGATCAGGGTGATGTCGGCATCGTCGAGGCCGGCGCGGACCAGGAGCTGCTGTAGGCTCCGGGCCGCGCCGCTGCGATCGCCGCTGAGCGGCGGAAAGCCGACCCAGCGCTCGCCGCGCAAGGCCCTTGAATCGCGCAGTCGCCGACCGGCCAGTGGATGGCCCGGCGCCGCCACCACCAGCAAGGCTTCCTCGCCGGCGGGATGCACCGCGAGGTCGTCGCCCTCGGGCGATCCGTAGCGCAGGCCGAGCGTGACCGCGCCGCGCCGAACCAGGTCGGTCACCTCGGCGCTCGACGCCGTGCGCAGCTCCAGCGTGATGTCGCGAGCCCGCCTTCGGAAGCGACGCAGGCTGTCGAGAATGCGCGTGTCGGCGAGCGTGCCGACCAGCGCCAGCGAAAGCGTGCCGCGCAGCCCCGACTGCAGGTCGCGGACCGCGTCACGGCCATCCTTCAGCGCCGCCAATGCCGCCTCGGCATGCGGGCGGAAGGCGCGGCCGGCCTCAGTGAGGCGCGCGCGGCCGCGCAAGCGCTCGAACAGCGGGGCGCCAAGCTCCTGCTCGAGCAACCCCAACCGGCGGCTGATGGCGGGCTGCGAGCGGTGCAGCCGGGCGCCGGCGCGCGTGAAGCCGCCCAGCTCGGCGATGGCGACGAAGGTTTCCAGGCTGGCGATGTCCATCGATCCGATTTCCTGATGATGATGGTCAATACTATGCATTCGACAAAACGGCGTCTCCCGCCGACTGTGGGTGTCGATCATCGAAAGGAGACCCGACATGCGTAGCCAGGCGGAGAAGGCGGCAGCATTCCGCGCCCTGCACCAACGGCCCGGATGCTTCCTCATTCCCAACCCGTGGGACGGCGGCACCGCCAAGATCCTGGCGGCGCTGGGCTATGAGGCGCTGGCGACGACCAGTCTCGGCGTCGCCAACATCTTGGGCCGCAGAGGTGTGACGCGCGAGGAGGTGCTCGCCAACGCCCGCGACATCGTCGCGGCGACCGACCTCCCGGTGAATGCGGACCTCGAGAACTGTTTCGCCCACGAGCCGGCGGCAGCGGCCGAGACGATCCGCATGGCGGCCGCGGCCGGCCTGGCCGGCGGTTCGATCGAGGATTACTCGAACGACGACAAGGTGCCTATTTACGACTTCGATCTGTCGGTGGCGCGGGTCAAGGCGGCAGTCGAGGTGGTCAAGGGCCTGCCCGGTCCGTTCGTGCTGACGGCGCGGGCGGAGAACCTGATCCGCGGGCGCAACGACATGGCCGACACCATCCGCCGCCTGAAGGCCTATGCCGCGGCCGGCGCCGAGGTGCTCTACGCTCCCGGGCTGCGCACGGTCGCCGAAATCCGCGCCGTCGTCGAAGCGGTCGATCGGCCATTGAATGTCGTCACCGGTTGGTTGGAGCCCGGGCTTACCGCGGCCGACGTGGCGGCGGCGGCAGCCAAGCGCATCAGCGTCGGTGGCGCGCTCAACCGTCTCGCGCTGGCCGCCTTCATCGATGCGGCCAAGGCGATGAAGGAGCAGGGCTCGCTCGCCTGGATGCAGCAGATCACACCCATGCCGCCACTGCGCAAGATGTTTGCAGCAGCGGAATCATGATGGCCCGGGCCTTGCTTCCCCGCGGTCATGGCTCTGCCGCTGATCGACGTCCACACCCACATGTACCTGCCGCGCTACGTCGAATTGCTGCGGCGGCGAACCAAGATTCCGCGCATCGTCTCGCGCTCCGGCGGTGAGCGGCTGATCATCCTGCCCGACGAGGAGGCCGACCAGTCGACCTCGGCCGGTCGGCCGATCGGTGGGGAGTTCCATCAGGTCAAGCGCAAGCTCGCCTTCATGGATCATCACGGTATCGCGGTGTCGGTGGTGAGCTCGGCCAATCCCTGGATCGATTTCGTCGAGCCCGACGAGGCGCCCGGTCTTGCCGCGCAATTGAACGACGACCTGGAAGCCATCTGCGCAGCGTCGGCAGGCCGGTTGCTGGGCTTCGGTGTGCTGGCGCTGCAGCGGCCGGAGACCTGCGCGGCCGAGCTGAGACGCATCGCCGGACATCCGCACATGCGCGGTGTCATCATCGGCTCGGCCGGCCGCGGCCGCGGACTGGACGATCCGGATTTCGAGCCGATCTGGAAAGCCGCGGCCGACGCAGGCCTGTTCGTGTTCATCCATCCGCACTACGGCATCGGCCACGGCCTGTTCCCCGACACCGGCCATGCCATGATGCTGGCGCTGGGATTCACCTTCGAAACCTCGATTGCGGTATCGCTGCTGATCCTGCGTGGGACGCTGGCGCGCCATCCCGGTCTGAAGCTGCTGATCGCCCATGCGGGCGGTACGCTGCCCTACCTCGCGGGCCGCCTGGATTCCTGCGTGAAGAACGACATCTCCAAGGACTTCGGTCTGCCCAAGCCACCCAGCCACTACCTGCGCCAATGCTGGTACGATTCGATCGCCTATCACGGTCCAGCCTTGGCGGCGCTGGAAGCGTTTGCCGATCCCGGCAAGATCATGTTCGGCACCGACCATCCATTCTTTCGCCCACATGTGGCGGATGATGTCCTGGACAAGACGACATGGCCGTCCCCAGAGGAGAACCTCCAGGCGCTGTCGACGCTTGCCGCGCCCCGGCAGAAGGCGATCGCCTACGAAAATGGCCTGGCGGCGTTCGGTATTTCGCTGCCGTCCAGGGGCTAATGGACGTTGAGGGCAGGCATGCGTCGCAGTGCCCTTGCCAGAGGCCGCGCGAATGACCACCGTCGAGAGGCGACCTAATCGAGGATCGACACATGACAGCGGCGATGCGACAGATGATGGCGCTACTCGGACTGGCCCTGATGCTGGCGGCGCCGGCGGCCCGGGCCGAGCCGGTCGACCTCCTGCTGGTGCTGGCAGCCGACGTGTCGCGCAGCGTCACCGAACCCAAGTTCAAGCTGCAGCGTGAGGGCGCGGCCGCCGCGATCTCCAATCCGGAAGTGGTGAAGGCCATCACCGCCGGTCCCAATGGGCGCATTGCCGTCTGCTTCCTCGAATGGGCGACCAGCGGCATGCGCGCGGTCGTGGTCGATTGGACGGTGATCTCCGATGGGGGATCGGCGCGCAGCTTTGGTGATCGGTTGGTCGAGGCGCCGCGCTCTTTCGCCGGCAGCACGTCGATCAGCGACGCCATCGACTTCTCTGTATCCCATCTCGAGCAATCGCCGCATCGTGCCGAACGGCGCGTCATCGACATCTCGGGCGACGGCAACAACAACTCCGGGCGCCTGGTGACCGAAGCGCGAGACGAGGCGCTGGCCAAGGGCATCACCATCAACGCCCTGGTGATCCTGACGCCGATCGCCGAATCCTTCCGCCCCGAGCACACCAACCCGCCCGGCGGCCTGGAGAAGTATTTCCAGGACAACGTCATCGGCGGCTTCGGCGCCTTCACTGTCGTGGCCGAAAGCCATGAATCCTTCGGTCGGGCGCTGACCAAGAAGCTGATCCGCGAGATCGCCGGCCTGCCCGGGCCGCAGCTCGCGGCGATGCCGTTCGATTAGCGGCTGTCGTAGAGGCGCGTGACCAAGGCCTCGAGGGCGAGGAAGAACGCGAACAGCACGATGCCGACGCCGCACAGCATCAGGATGGCGGCGAGCAACAGCGCGGTCTCGAAGTTGTTGGCCGAGAACAGGATGATGTAGCCCAGGCCGGTCTGGGCCGTGATGAACTCGCCCAGCACGACGCCGATCACAGCGAAGGTCACGCCGATACGCAGCCCGGCGAAGATATGCGGCAGGGCGAACGGCAGCTTGACCGTCAGGAACATCTTTGGCCGCGACATCATCAGGCTGCGGCACAGCCGTTCGTAGCCGGCCGGCGCCGCCTGCAGGCCGGTGATGGTCGCCACTACGACGGGGAAGAAGGCGATGAACACCGAGAAGACGATGTTGGCCTCGATGCCGGTGCCGAACCACAACAGGAACACCGGCGCCAGCGCCACCTTGGGGATCAGCTGGAAGAAGACGATGGTGGGATAGATCGTCTGCATCAGCGTGCGCGAGTAGGAGACGGCGGCGCCGAGCGCAATGCCGAGCAGGGCGGCGAGCACGATGCCGGCGACGGCGCCCCACAGGGTGGGCTGCGCCTGTTCCATCAGGATGCCGATCGAGCGGATGAGCGTGTCGTAGACCTTGCTGGGAGCGGGCAGGAGACGCGCACTCAGCACGCCGTTGCGGCTTAAAAGCTCCCAGACGACGAGCAACAGGCCGGCCGCGATGGCGGGCGGTGCGATCGTGCGCACCAGGAAACGGCCGAGGCCGGCGAGGTCGTAGCTCGCGGGCCGGGCGAGAGGCAGGCCGATGTCGGTCATTCGCCCTGCCAGCGACGCACGGCGAGCTCGCCGGCATGCACCGCGCCGTAGCAGACAAGTCCGACGACGCAGAGCACGGCGATGGCCGCCAGGATCAGATCGGTGCGCAGGAGGGCCGCGGCCTTCAGGATAAGAAAGCCGAGCCCCTCCGACGAGGAGATGAACTCGGCGACGATGACGCCGATCACGGCCAAGGTGATGGCGATCTTCAGCCCGGCAAAGAGATAGGGCACCGAGGCGGGCAGGCGGACCAGCCAGAAGGTGCGCCAGGGGCTCGCCGTCAGGCCGCGGCACAGCCGCACCAGCGAGCGGTCGGTCGATTCGAGGCCCGCCATCATGGCGATGAAGATCGGGAAGAAGGCGATGAAGGCCGCCACGGTGAGCCGCGATTGCCAGCCGATGCCGACCCAGACGATGAAGAGCGGCGTCCAGGCGATCTTCGGGACGAGCTGGATGACGATGACCAGGGGATAGATCGCATCGCGCAGCAGGCGGCTGAAGCTCAGCAGGGCGGCCAGGCCGACGCCGAAGACGGTGGCGATGGCAAAGCCCGCCAACGTGTCTCGCACCGTGGGCACGGTCTGTTGCCAGATCGTGGGCAGTTCATCGAGCAGCACCGCCCAGATGTCCGACGGCGCGGGCAGGATCACCTTGGGGTAGCCGAAGATCACTACCAGCGCCTGCCAAAGCAGAATCAGCGCGGCCCCGAAGGTGGCTGGCAGGACGAATGGGCGAAGGCGGTCACTCATCGGAGCGCGGACCTCCAGGTCCGCTCATGTCTTCCGGACCGCGAGCGTCCCGCTCGCTCATGCTCATGAGCGCGCCAGAGCCGCGCGGTCCGGAAGAGCATGACCATGATGCGGACCTGGAGGTCCGCGCTCCAATGAGCGAGTCGCAGGTTGAACGCGAGCATCCTCACTGCGGCCCGTGCTGGATCTTGGCGCGGAGATGGCCACAGATCTCGTTGAACTCCACGGTCTCGCCGATCTCCAGGCCGCGCGGGCGGGCGAAGGGGATGCGAATATCCTCGATGATGCGGCCGGGCCTACGGCTCATCACCAGCACGCGGTCGGCGAGATAGACGGCCTCGCGGATCGAATGGGTGACGAAGAGCGCGGTGCGATGGTGCTCCTCCCACATCTTCATCAGCACCAGGTTCATCTCGTCGCGTGTGATGGCATCGAGCGCGCTGAAAGGCTCATCCATCAGCAGGAGATCGGGTTCGTAGACCAGCGCCCGGCAGATCGCGACGCGCTGGCGCATGCCCCCCGAGAGCTGGCGCGGCTTGTGGCCGTGAAAGCCCTTCAGTCCGACTTCATCGAGCAGGCTTGCGGCACGCGCCACGGTCGCGGCGTCGGTCGCCCTGGTGCCGCGATCGGCGGCCCGGAACGGGAACAGCACGTTGTC
>JADHLS010000133.1 GCA_016780605.1 Reyranella sp. | reverse complement strand
ATTCGCGCGGCGGGGAGGCGGCCGATCTCGACGCCCGCGTGGCCATCGCCAACTGCCAGGATGGCAACTACGCCGCCGGCATCCCGGTCCTGCAGGAGAAGCTGCGTGACGCCCGGGTCACGGTGCCGCCGCCGCCCGTGGGCTGAACGGTCGATCTGAAAGAAAAACCCGGATGGTTGCCCATCCGGGGTTTGTCTGTGTTCGCCTTGGTGGCTCAGAAGCTCAGCGGCTCGGTCACCCGCACCCACTTGCCGCCCTTGACCTCGGCCAGGAAGGAGGAGTTGGCACCCTGGCGGATGTTCGGGCCGAAGCTCACCTGCGGGCCGTTGAAGATGTCCTTGTAGCCCTTGATCGCTTCCATGCCCTTGATGAAGCTGTCGAGCGTCAGGTCCTTGCCGGCGTTCTTCACGCCCTGCACGGTGAGGTCGGCGGCGACGTAGCCGTAGACCGCGCCGATGTTGGGATCGACGTTGAACCTCTTCTTATAGTCCTCGACGAACTTCTTCACCGAGGCGACGTTGCTGTCGACATAGGGCATCTCCGTGAGGCCCATGCCGTAGAAGCCTTCCATGCCCTGCGCGGCGCCCACGACCAGGTCGTAGACGGCGGCCGAGCCCAGGAAGTCGACGTCGGTCCAGCCCGCCTTGCGCGCCGTGGTGTAGGGCACGATCGAATCGCGCACGATGGTGCCCATGACGACGAGGTCGCAGCCGGCGTTGCGCAGCTTGGTTATCGGCGCGGTGAAGTCCTGGTCGGTCGGCTTGTGCGCCGTGGTCTCGACGATCTTGATGCCGAGTTTCTTTGTCTGCTGCTCGGCGCCCTCGAGCACTTCCTTGCCGAAGTCGGTGTCCTGGTACATCACGCAGACCGCCTTCTTGCCCTTCGTCTTCACGAAGTAGTCGATGCCCGAGCGCACCTGGTCGACATAGGACGCCGCGCCATAGAATTTCAGCCGCTCATAGGGCTCGTACATCGAGCGCGCGGCCGACAGCGGGAAGAGGTTGGGCACGCCCACCGCGAACTGGTCCTTGAAGCAGGCGTTGTTCATCGGCGTGCCGAGCGGCGCCACGAAGGCGAAGACCTTGTCGCGGTTGATCAGCTTGTTGCAGGCCTGCACCGCCTTGGGGACCTGGTAGCCCTGATCCTCGATGATGACCTTGAGCTTGCGGCCGTTGATGCCGCCCGCCTCGTTGATCTCGTCGAAGCGCATCTTCACACCGTTCGACGACGACACGCCGTAGGTCGCGGCGACGCCCGAGAGATCGGTGTGCATGCCGAAGGTCACTTCGGTCGGCGTGACGCCGCGGGTCTGCGCTGACGCTGCGGTAGCGACAGACGCGGCGGCGGCAGCGGCCGCCATTGTCGTGACGATAGTCCACTTGCTCATCGTATTTCCTCCCATGACGGCGTCTGTTTTGATCGAGCCGTCTTGGATGCGACTATAGCGCGCGACACTGCCCCGGCATACATGCGCCCAAAAGAAAAACCCGGGTGGTCGCCCACCCGGGTTTGCGTTCCCTCAGGACAGCCGGTTAGAAGCCGAGCGGCTCGGTAACGCGGACCCACTTGCCGTTCTTGACCTCGGCCAGGAACGAGGAGTTGGCGCCCTGGCGGATGTTCGGGCCGAAGCTCACCGCTGGTCCGTTGAAGATGTCCTTGTAGCCCTTGATCGCTTCCATGCCCTTGATGAAGCTGTCGAGCGTCAGATCCTTGCCGGCATTTTTCAGGCCCTGGACCGTGAGGTCGGCGGCCACATAGCCGTAGACCGCGCCGATGTTGGGATCGACGTTGAACTTCTTCTTGTAGTCCTCGACGAACTTCTTCACCGAGGCGACGCTGCTGTCGACATAGGGCATCTCCGTGAGGCCCATTGCAAAGTAGCCGTCCATGCCCGGCGCCGCGCCGACCACGAGGTCGTAGGCGGCCGACGAGCCGAGGAAGGCGACATCGTTCCAGCCGGCTTTGCGCGCCGTGGTGTAGGGCACGATGGTGTCGCGCACGATGGTGCCCATGGCGACGAGGTCGCAGCCGGCGTTGCGCAGCTTGGTGATGGAGGCGGTGAAGTCGGTGTCGGTCGGCTTGTGCGCCGCCGTCTCGACGATCTTGATGCCGAGCTTCTTGGTCTGAAGCTCCACTCCTTCCAGGATCTCCCTGCCGAAGTCGGTGTCCTGGTACATCACGCAGACGGCCTTCTTGCCCTTCTGCTTGACCAGGTACTCGACGCCCGACCGGATCTGGTCGACATACGAGGCCGCACCATAGAACTTCAGCCTGTCGAAGGGCTCGAACATCGAGCGCGCCGCGGTGAGCGGGAACAGGTTGGGCACGCCCACCGAGAGCTGGTCCTTGAAGCAGGCATTGTTCATCGGCGTGCCGAGCGGCGCCACGAAGGCGAAGACCTTGTCGCGGTTGATCAGCTTGTTGCAGGCCTGCACCGCCTTGGGCACCTGGTACGCCTGGTCCTCGATGATCAGCTTCAGCTTGCGGCCATTGATGCCGCCCTGCTCGTTGATCTCGTCGAAGCGCATCTTGACGCCGTTCGACGACGACACGCCGTAGGTCGCGGCCACACCCGACAGGTCGGTATGCATGCCGAACGTCACCTCGGTCGCGGTCACCCCGCGGGTCTGCGCCGCGGCCGCCGTGGCGAGCGACGCGGCAGCGGCCGCGGCGGCTGCCGTCTTCACGATTGTCCACTTACGCATTGCACTACACATCACTTTCGTCTCCCTGATAATGACGCAACTGCGAGCTACACCGCTTCGGCATACATGCCGTCGATCATGCCCTTGTACTTCTCGTTCACGAACTTGCGCTTGAGCTTCATGGTCGGCGTGACCTCGTCGTCCTCGGCGGTGAGCTGCTGCTCGATCAGACGGAACTTCTTGATGGTCTCGACGCGCGCGAAGTTGGCGTTCACGCGCTCGATCTCCGACCAGATCAGGTCGTTGACCTCGCGCGCGCGGCACAGCGAGGCGAAGTCGGTGAACGGCACGTTGTTGTCCTGGGCGTGCTTGGCCACGTTGTCGTAGTCGATCATGATCAGGCACGACAGGAACTTGCGCTTGTCGCCGATCACCACGGCGTCGGAGATGTAGGGCGAGAACTTGAGCTGGTTCTCGATCTCCGACGGCGTGATGTTCTTGCCGCCCGCCGTGATGATGATGTCCTTCATGCGGTCGGTGATCTTGAGGTAGCCCTCGTTGTCGACGTAGCCGACGTCGCCGGTATGCAGCCAGCCGTCGCGCAGCGTTTCGGCGGTCTTCTCCGGCTGGTTGAGGTAGCCCATGAAGATGTGCGGACCCTTGAGCAGGATCTCGCCCTCGGCGGATATCTTCGTTTCCGTCCGCGGCGCGGTGACGCCGACGGTGCCGAGCTTGATGCGGTTGGGCATGCCGGTGGCCAACCCGCAATTCTCGGTCTGGCCATAGACTTCGCGCATGTCGACGCCGAGCGCGCGGTACCACTTGATCAGGTCGGGCGCGATCGGCGCCGCGCCGGTGCCGGCGAAGCGCACCCGATGCATGCCGATGGCGCGCTTGATGTTGTCCAGCACCAGCCACTCGGCCACGGCGCGCCGCAGTTTCAGGATCGGCGAGGGCTGGCGGCCTTCCAGCTCGGACTCGGCGACCTGCAGGCCAACGCCGATCGCCCAGCGGTAGGCGACGCGGCCGAGCCAGGTCGCCTCCTTCATGCGGATGGCGATGCCGGAATAGAAGCGCTCCCAGATGCGCGGCACGGCGAAGAAGGTCGTCGGTGCGACCTCGCGGATGTTCTCCGGCACCGTCTCGACGCTTTCGGCGAAGTTGGCGATGGCGCCCGACCTCAGCGGCAGGAAGGTGGTGAAGGTGCGCTCGGCGACGTGGCAGAGTGGCAGGAAGGCCAGCTGCTCGCCGCCTTCGACGACGGGGATGAAGGCGTCGGCGTTGCTGATCTGGAAGATGACGTTGCGATGCGACAGCATAGCGCCCTTGGGCGGGCCGGTCGTGCCGGAGGTGTAGACCAGCAGTGCGAGCTCCTCGGCCCGCGAACCGGCGACGAGTTTTTCCCACAGCTCGGGATGGGCCTTGTCGTACTGGCGGCCGAGCGCCAGCAGCTCCTCGAACGGCATGACCATGGGGTCCTTGAAGTCTGCCAGGCCCTCCATGTCGAAGACGAAGACCTTGACGATGTCGGGGCAGCGCTCGCGGACCTCGAGATATTTGTCGAGCTGCTCTTCGTTCTCGACGAACAGGAAGCGGGTTCGGCTGTCGTTCAGGATGTATTCGACCTGCTTGGCCGAATCGGTCGGGTAGATGCCGTTGGTGACGCCGCCCGCGCCCATGGTCCCCATGTCGACGTAGAGCCATTCCGGCACGGTCTCGGCCAGCACCGATACGACCTGGCCGTGACTCAGGCCAAAACTCACCAGGCCCATGCCGGCAGCGCGCGCGCGTTCGCCGTACTCGCGCCAGGAGGTGGCACGCCAGATGCCGAGGTCCTTCTCGCGGAAGGCGGTGCGCTCGCCACGCGCCTTCACCTGATGCCAGAACAGCTTGGGGATCGTGTCGCAGCCTTCGACCTCGATCCGCTCGTTGCCACCAGCCATTGCGCTCTCCGTCATCTCCCAGCTTCTCATCGCCAAGTCTTGCGCTTCTTCCAGCGCCGCTTGCCGCGGGCGCCCTGTTCCTTGATGCCGAGATAGAATTCCTTGATGTCTTCCTTCTGCATCAGCCGCTCGCACGTGTCGGCCATGACGATGCGGCCGACCTCCAGCACGTAGCCGAAATCCGCGGTCTGCAGGGCCATGTTGGCGTTCTGCTCGACCAGCAGGATGGTGACGCCGCGCTCGCGGTTGATGCGGACGATGATCTCGAAGATGTCCTTCACCAGCTTCGGCGAGAGCCCAAGCGACGGCTCGTCGAGCAGCATCAGGTGCGGGCGCGCCATCAAGGCGCGGCTGATCGCCAACATCTGCTGCTCGCCTCCCGACAGGGAGCCCGCGCGCTGGTCGGCGCGCTCGCGCAGCACCGGGAAGTAGCCGAACACCGTCTCGAGGTCCTGAGCCACGCCGTCCGCATCCCTGCGCGTGTAGGCGCCCATGCGCAGGTTCTCGCGGACGCTGAGGAACGGGAAGACCTCGCGGCCCTCGGGCACGTGGCTCATACCGAGCCGCATCACCTTGTCTGGATCCATGCCGCGGATCTCGCGGCCCTCGAACAGCACGCTGCCCTTCTGCGGGTCCATCACGCCGCTCACTGTCTTCAGCACCGTGGTCTTGCCGGCGCCGTTGGCGCCCAGGATGGTGACGATGCCGCCCTTGGCCACCTCGAAGGAGACGCCGCGGATCGCCATGATCGGACCGTAGTAGGTCTCGACATTGCTGACCTTGAGGATGGGTTGCTCCGACATCGCCATATCAGCCACCCAGGTAGGCACGCACGACTTCGGGATGCGACTGCACCTCGGCCGGCGTGCCCATGGCGAGCGGCCGGCCGTAGTTCAGCGCCAGCACGCGATCGGACACCGCGGAGACCAGGCTCATGTCGTGCTCGACCATCAGCACGGTGATGCCGAGCAGGTTGCGGATGTCCTGGATCCAGAAGGCCATGTCCTCGGTCTCCTCGACGTTCAAGCCGGAGGAAGGCTCGTCGAGCAGCAGCAGCTTGGGGTCGGTGCAGAGCGCGCGGGCGAGCTCGGTCACCTTGCGCACGCCGTAGGGCAGGTTGACGATGAAGCTGTCGCGGTATTGCTGCAGGTCGAGGAAATCGATCGCCTTCTCGACGGCCTCGCGATGCTCGAGCTCCATCTGCCGCACCGACGGCAGGAACAGGAGCTCGGAGAAGAAGTTCGACTTCTTGTGGGCGTGACGCGCCAGCAGGAGATTCTGCAGCAGGGTCGCATGCTCGAACAGCTCGATGTTCTGGAAGGTGCGGGCGATGCCGAGCGCGGCGATGCGATGCGGGGCCACGTTGGTGATGTCGGTGCCGTCGAACACGAGCGTGCCGCCGGTCGGCTGGTAGATCCGGCTCACCAGGTTGAAGATCGTGGTCTTGCCGGCGCCGTTGGGGCCGATGATGGTGAAGACCTCGCCCTTGTTGACGTCGAAGGTGACGCCATCGACGGCCTTGATGCCGCCGAAGTTGATCGAGAGGTTGTCGACGGCGAAGAAGCTCATCGCAGCCGCTCCGAGCGCATGTAGGTCTTCTGCCGCTTGAAGGTGGCGCCGCGATACATCGGGAAGGTCGAGAAGAAGACGCGGATCTTGACCCATCGGCCGTACATGCCGAGCGGCTCGAGCAGGATCACCAGCACCAGGATCAGGCCGAAGATGCCGGCTTCGACGCCGGGCTTCTTCAGGAAGTTGCCGACGCCGTCACCAATCAGCGCCAGCACCTTGATGTTCATGGCCGCGGCGGCATCGTTCATGCTGGCGGGAATCGAATCGCGCAGGATGGCGATGAGCGGCGGCAACAGCGCCACGAAGATCGCGCCGAACACCGCGCCGTGCAGCGAGCCCAGGCCGCCCACGATCACCAGCAGCAGGAACTGGATCGACAGCAGGATGGTGAAGATGTCGGGCGCGAGATAGGCGATCTTGTGCGCGAACAGCGCGCCGGCGAGGCCCATCAGGGCGGCCGAGTAGGCGAAAGCGATCGACTTGTAGATCGCGAGGTTGACGCCCATCGACTGGGCGGCGATCTCGCTGTCGCGGATGGCGATCCAGGCACGGCCGGTGGGCGAGCGCAGGAGGTTGCGCGTCAGCCACAGCACCACGGCCAGGAAGAACAGGCAGAGATAGTAGAACGGCCCCTCGTCGTGGAAGGCGATGCCGAGGATGGTGGGCTTTTCCACCGGCATGCCGGCGAAACCATGTGTCACCGACTCCCAGCGGCTGAACACCTCCTGGATGATCACCGAGAAGGCAAGCGTGGCGATGGCGAGATAGATACCGGTCATGCGCAGCGCTGGCAGGCCGACGACGAGACCGCTCGCCGTGGTGATCGCCACCGCGAGCACGACGGAGGGAATCCACGGGATGCCCTGCTTGAGGAAATAGGCATGGGCATAGGCGCCGATGCCGAGGAAGGCGGCGTGACCCAGCGACACCAGGCCGGTGTAGCCCACCAGCACCATCAGCGAGACGCCGCAGATGCCATAGATGAACACCCAGGTCGCTTCGCCGACATAGTAGTCGGACATCAGCATCGGCAGCGCGACGACGGCGAGCGCGAGCAGGCTGTACCAGCCGGCGTCGACCCGATCCTTGAACAGTCGGATGTCCTGGTTGTAGGAGGTCTTGAACTGGAAACGCATGGCGCGGCTAGACTTTCTTGCGCGCCAAGGTGCCGAACAGGCCCTGCGGCCTGACCGCCAGCATGATCAGCAGCACGATGTAGGGCGCGGTGTCCTTGAAACCTTCGGGCAGGGTGGCGCCGGCATAGAGCTCGATCAGGCCGATGATGATGCCGCCGGCCAGGGCGCCCGGGATCGAGCCGAAGCCGCCCAGCACGGCGGCCGCGAAGGCCTTGAGTGCCACCGCCAGGCCCATGTTGATGTCGATCAGCGTCACCGGCGCCAGCAGGATGCCGGCGGCAGCGGCAACGCCAGCCGAGATCGCCCAGATCAGCGAGAAGATCAGCTTCACCGGGATGCCCATGTAGTAGGCGGCGAGCTGGTTCTGCGACGTCGCCTGCATGGCGACGCCGACGCGCGTGTGGTTGAAGAAGAGATAGAGCGCGCCGCACAGGATCAGCGTGCCGACCACGATCGAGATGTACTGGTGGCTGAGCGTCACGCCGCCCACGTTCCAGACGCCGCCGAACGGCGTCGGCAGGGTGTAGATCTCCGAGCCCCAGGTGACGCTGGCGAAGGTGCGGAACATGGCGCCGAGGCCGATGGTCAGCATGACGACGGCGAACTGCGGCTGGCCGATGACGTTGCGCAGCACCGTGGCGTCGAGCACGGCGCCGAAGGCGCCGATCGTCACCACCGAGATCAGGAAGGCGAGCCAGTAGTCCAGCCCCCACCAGACCACCGCCATGTAGGCGACGAAGGCGCCCAGCATGAGGAGGTCGCCCTGGGCGAAATTGACCAGCTCGGTCGCCTTGTAGATCAGGACGAACCCCAGAGCGACCAGGCCATAAATGCAACCGACGGCCAGCCCATTGAGGGTAAGCTGCAGAAAAGTAACCAGTTTCCGTCCCCTGCACTCAAGCGGTCTGTTGCCGCTTCACTTGCCGCCAATATGAACAGCTGTTCAGCGCTGTCAACGCGCTAGGCGGTGATCACCCAAAGTGTAACAACGGGACCCAGGAGATCGCCGATGGCCGTTGCCGATTCGCCCAAGCCCGTTGTGCCGGACGCTGCACCGCACAGCCCATTCTACACAGAGGAGCATGAGATCTTTCGGCACGCCGTGCGCCGCTTCGTCGAGCGCGAGATCATGCCCCATGTCGACCAGTGGGACGAAGCCGAGGAGTTCCCGCGCGAGCTCTACGCCAAAGCCTCCGCGGCCGGTCTGCTGCAGCTCGGCTTCCCCGAGGAATACGGCGGCGTCCCCGCCGACCCCTTCTTCGGCATCATCAAGGCCGAGGAAATGGCGCGCCACGGCAGCGGCGGGCTGAACGCCAGCCTCAACAGTCACACGATCGGCTCGCCGCCCATCGCCGCGCTCGGGCCGGAATGGATGAAGCGCAAGGTCCTGCCCGAGGTGCTGGCCGGCGAGAAGATCAGTGCGCTTGCCATCACCGAGCCGTCGGGCGGCTCGGACGTCGCCAACCTCAAGACGACCGCGCGCCGCGAGGGTGACCATTACGTGGTCAACGGCTCCAAGATGTTCGTCACCTCGGGCATGCGCGCCGACTACTACACCGTGGCGGTGCGCACCGGCGGCCCGGGCGCAGGCGGCGTGTCACTACTCCTGATCGAGCGCGATCGCGAGGGCTTCGGCCGCACCAAGCTCAAGAAGATGGGGTGGTGGGCATCCGATACCGCGCAGCTCTTCTTCGACAATGTCCGTGTCCCGGTCGACAACCTGATCCGCCAGGAGAACAAGGGCTTCATCGGCATCATGCTGAACTTCAACCAGGAGCGGCTCGGCATGTCGGCCGGCGCCTGCGGTTACGCCAGGGTCTGTCTCGACGAGGCCATCGCCTATGCCCGCGAGCGTCACACCTTCGGCAAGCCGCTGATCGCCAACCAGGTCGTGCGCCATCGCCTGGTCGACATGGCGATGCGCATCAACGCCGTTAAGTCGACGCTCGAGCTTCTGGCCTGGCGGGTCGGCCAGGGCGAGAAGCCGGTGGCCGAGATCTGCATGCTCAAGAACCTCGCGACCTCGACCATGGAGTTCTGCGCCAACGAGGCGATGCAGGTCTTCGGTGGCGCGGGTTACTTGCGCGGCGCCAAGGTCGAACGCATCTATCGCGAGACCAAGGTGATGTCGATCGGCGGCGGCTCGGTCGAGATCATGAAGGACCTCGCGGCGCGCCAGATGGGTTTGTAGGAGTAAGCATGAGTAGCCCGTTCAGCGATCCGCAGCAGCGCATCGCCTTCTTCCAGCAGTGGTTCTCCGATGCCATCCCGCACAGCAAGGCGCTGGGATTGAAGATCATCGCGGTGCGTCGCGGCTTCGGCTCCATGCAGCTCGATTGGCGCGAGGAGCTGGTGGGCAATCCCGAGACTGGCGTGATCGCGGGCGGACCGTTGACGGCGCTGATGGACAGCTGCTGTGGCATGTCGGTCGCCACCATGCTGAAGGAG
>JADHLS010000132.1 GCA_016780605.1 Reyranella sp. | reverse complement strand
GTCACTGGTGCTGATCCTGCTGGGCGACGCCATGATGCGCGCCCAAACCGAGGCGGCCAACGTCACCAAGGTGCTGGACGTGCGCAACGTCAATACGCAGGACATCTTCCGCGGCGCCCTGGTGCCGGCGGCGCTGTTCCTCGCCCTTTGCCTGCTGGCCGCGTGGCTGATGGGACGCCGCGCCCCGCAGCGCGTCCCGGGCGAGCGGCCGCGACTGGAAGAGTGGGTGACGGCCGCCATCGCCGCGGTGTTCGTGGTCGGCCTGCTGGCGGGCGTGGCCGCGGGCTACTTCTACGCGGTCGAAGCGGCAGCGATGGGCGGCACGGCGCTGCTGCTGTTCGGCTGGCTGAGCGGCGGGCTCGGCGCCGGCGCCTTCCGCGCCGTGCTGCGCGACACCATGGCGGTGAGCGGCGCGCTGTTCGCCCTGTTCGTCGCCGCCACCACCTTCACCTTGCTGTTCCGCGCCTTCGGCAGCGACCGTCTGCTCGATCACTGGGTGACCCTGGTGCCGGGCGGCGCCACGGGGGCCGCGATCGCCGTGCTGGTCGTGTTCGGGCTGTCGGCGTTCGTGCTCGACGCCTTCGAGATCGTGTTCGTGATCGTGCCCATCGTCATGCCGCCGGTGCTGACCCGCGCGCCCGACGCCGTCTGGATCTCCGTACTGGCGCTGCTCGCCTTGCAGGCAAGCTTCCTGGTGCCGCCGACCGGCTACGCCGTGATGATGGCGCGGAGCGCCATGGCGACCAAGACGGCGCTCAGGCCTCTCGCGTCAGCACTCGCGCCCTATCTCGCGGTGCAGCTGGTCGTGCTGGCAATGGTGGTTGCCCTGCCGCAACTCGCCCATCTTGCGGAACCGCCGCGGCCCGCTCACCCGGCCCAGCAGCTCGACGACGAGGCCGTGCGAAAACGCTTCAACGACATGTTGAAATTACCATCGCCACCGCAGGAATAGGAGCGTCGTCCTGATCTGCGCTGCAGCGCGGCATGGCCTGCTGGCCCCGCTCGGTGAATGCCGCCAATATGCCCGCTCAAACGGGAGAGAAACGCAATGGCGAGCAGTGGCTCGGAAGCAATGGTCAGCAACGAGATGGGCGATCTCGACGGCGATTCGCTGGTCATGCATCGCACTGGACGGCCGGGCAAGATCGAGATCATCGCCACCAAGCCGCTGGTGACGCAGCGCGACCTGGCGCTCGCCTATTCGCCGGGCGTCGCCGCGCCCTGCCTGGAAATCGCCAAGGACCCGAACACCGCCTACGACTACACGACGCGCGGCAACCTGGTGGCGGTGATCTCCAACGGCACCGCGGTGCTGGGCCTGGGCGATATCGGCGCGCTCGCGGGCAAGCCGGTCATGGAGGGCAAGGCCGTCCTGTTCAAGCGTTTCGCCGACGTCGACTGCATGGATCTCGAGGTCGACACCAAGGACGTCGACCAGTTCGTCAATTGCGTGCGCTATCTCGGGCCGACCTTCGGCGGCATCAATCTCGAGGACATAAAGGCGCCGGAGTGTTTCATCATCGAGCAGCGTCTGCGCGAGCTGATGGACATCCCGATCTTCCATGACGACCAGCACGGCACCGCCATCATCTCGGCTGCCGGACTGATCAACGCCCTGCACCTCACCGGCCGCAATCTCAAGGACATCAAGATGGTGGTGAACGGTGCGGGCGCCGCCTCGATCGCCTGCATCGAGCTCGTCAAGGCGATGGGCCTGCCGCACGAGAATGCCATCCTGTGCGACACCAAGGGCGTGATCTGGCAGGGCCGCACCGAGGGCATGAACCAGTGGAAGAGCGCCCACGCCGTGCGCACAAAAGCGCGCAGCCTGAAGGAGGCGATGGAAGGCGCCGACGTGTTCTTCGGCCTGTCGGTAAAAGGGGCCGTCACCAAGGACATGGTGAAGTCGATGGCCGACAAGCCGATCATCTTCGCCATGGCCAATCCCGATCCGGAGATCACGCCGGAGGACGTGAAGGCAGCGCGCAGCGACGCCATCATGGCGACCGGCCGCTCGGACTATCCCAACCAGATCAACAATGTGCTGGGCTTCCCCTACATCTTCCGCGGCGCGCTCGACGTGCGTGCCCGTACCATCAACGAGGAGATGAAGGTGGCGGCCGCCGAAGCGCTGGCCAAGCTGGCACGCGAGGACGTGCCCGACGAGGTCGATCGCGCCTATTCCGGACGGCGCCTGCGCTATGGGCCCGACTACATCGTGCCGGTGCCGTTCGACCCGCGGCTGATCTCGGTCGTCTCGTCGGCGGTCGCCCAGGCGGCGATGGATTCGGGCGTGGCGCGGCGCAAGATCCCCGACATGGCGGAGTATCGCCAAGCGTTGGCCGGCCGGCTCGATCCCACCAACCACTGGCTGCAGAGCCTGTTCGAGCAGGTCAAGGCCAACCCGCAGCGCATCGTCTTCGCCGAGGGCGAGGAGGAGCGGACCATCCGCGCCGCCGTGGTGTTCCGCGACAACGGCTACGGCACGCCGATCCTGATCGGCCGAGAGAACCTGGTACGCGAGACCATGGCCGGCCTCGGCATCAACGACACCGCCGGTCTGGAAATCCACAACGCGCGGCTCAGCACGCGCAACAAGCCCTACACCGACCATGTCTACAAGCGCCTGCAGCGCGACGGCTACCTGCGCCGCGACGTGCAGCGAATGGTCAACCAGGGCCGCAACGTGTTCGGCGCCAGCATGGTGGCGATGGGAGACGCCGCCGGCATGGTGACCGGCATCACGCGGCGCTTTCCCGAATGCTACAGCGACATCACGAACGTGATCGACGCGGAGCCCGGCAAGGTGCCGATCGGCTACTCGATCGTGGTGGCACGCCACGGCACGGTCTTCCTGGCCGACACCTCGATCAACGAGACGCCGAGCCCCGAGCAGCTCGCAACCATCGCCAAGCAGATGGTGGGCAACGCCCGCACCATGGGGCATGAGCCGCGTGTGGCATTCCTCAGCTTCTCCAACTTCGGCAGCCGCGAGATCGACCGCATCGAGCGCATCCGCAAGGCGATCCGGCTTCTGGACGCGGAGAAAGTGGATTTCGAATACGACGGCGAGATGCAAGCCGACATGGCGCTCGATTACGAGCTGTTGCGCGAGACCTATCCGTTCTGCCGCCTGACGGGACCGGCCAACGTGCTGGTCATGCCCGGCCTGCATTCGGCGCATATATCGTCGCGCCTGATGCAGAGACTGGGCGGCGTCACGGTGATAGGTCCTGTGATCGACGGCCTGCAGAAGCCCATGCAGATCGTGCAGATGGGCGCCACGGTGAGCGATCTGGTGAACCACGCCGCGCTCGCCGCTTACGGTGCGCTGAAGAACGGCAAGTACAAGAACGGAAGAGGGTAGCGATGGTCGATCTCGTCATCCGCGGCGCCACCGTCGTCGACGGTTTGGGCAACGACCCGAAGCGAGCCGACGTCGCTGTGAAGGATGGCAAGATCGCGGCCATCGGCTCGATCTCGGACAAGGGCGATGAGACCGTCGATGCCGACGGACTGGTGCTGGCGCCCGGCATCGTCGACGTGCACACGCATTACGATGCGCAGGTGACGTGGGATGCGACGCTCTCGCCGTCGCCGTCGCTCGGTGTCACCACGGCGGTGATCGGCAATTGCGGCTTCGGCATCGTGCCGGCGCCGCCCGCGGTGCGCGATCTCGTGATCCGCAATCTCTCGGTCGTGGAGGGCATGGACCTCGACGCGCTGCGCCAGGGCATCGACTGGAGCTTCGAGAGCTTCGCCGAGTACATGGCCATGCTGCGCCGCAAGGGCGCCTACGCCAACATGGCGGTGCTGGCCGGCCACTCGACCATCCGCACGGCGGTGATGGGCGAGGACGCCTCGCAGCGCAAGGATGCGACGCCGGAAGAGCTGGCCAAGATGAAAGCCATGGTGGCCGACGCCATGGCCAACGGCGCCATCGGGCTCGGCGCATCGTATTCGCTCAATCATTCGGGCTATGGCGGCGTGCCCATGCCGTCGACCATCGCGCCGATGTCGGAGCTCGAGGCGCTGGTCGGCGCCATGGGGCCGCGCGGCAAGGGCGTGGTCGAGATCGCCTCGGGCGTGAAGACGCCGCTGGAGCTGGAGCCGATGGCCGCCAGGTACGGCCGGCCTTTCTTCCAGGGCACGGGCGTCGCCATGTACAACGAGCAGGAGCCCGGCCGCTCGCTGAAGATGTTCGAGGACAGCGCGGCCGCCATTCGCCGCGGCAACGGACTCTATATCCAGATCCCCTGCCAGCCATTGTCGTTCGATTTCACGATGGCCAACGCCTACCCGTTCTACAGCCATTCGGCGTTCGACCCGATCAAGGCCTATTCGCCCGAGCAGCTAAAGGCGGTGTTCCGCGATCACTCGTGGCGCGAGAAGTTCCGCGAGAATGCCCGGCACCCCATTCCCGGCATGATCTTCCAGGGCAACTGGGATCGCGTGATGGTGGCGGTGACGCACAAGGCGGCCAACGCCAAGTACACCAATCGCTATGCCGCCGAGATCGCCAAGACCGAGCATCGGGATCCGCTGGACGTCATGCTCGACCTGGCGCTCGACGAGGATCTGCAGACGGCTTTCCTGGGTCGCTTCCTCAATGTCGGCGACGACGGCGTGGCGCGGCTCCTGAAGCACGAGGCGGGCGTGGTGGCGCTCTCCGATGCCGGCGCCCACCTTATCTATATGTGCGATGCAGGCTTTGGCCTGCACTTCCTGGCGCATTGGGTGCGCGAACGCGGCGACTTCACGCTCCAGGAGGGCATCCGGCGGCTCACCAGCCATCCCGCCGATCTCTACGGCATCCAAAATCGCGGCCGGCTCAGCGTGGGCGCCCAGGCCGACATGCTGCTGTTTGATCCGGCCACCGTGGGCATCAGCCCGGCCGAGCGGGTCGCCGATCTCCCGGGCGGCGGCCGCCGCACCATCCGCCGGCCGACCGGCGTGCATGGCGTGTTCTGCAACGGCGTCAGGACCTTCGACGGCAAGGACTACGTCAAGCACGCCAAGGGGCCGGGCCATGTGCTCGACCGGTTCAACGCCTCACAGGGTGGGCATACGCTGCTGGCGGCGCAGTAGAGTCGGGCGACGACCGTCCTACGTCAGCAAGTCCGAGGCGACGCCAAGCGCCTTGGAGAGTTTCGCCAGCAGCTTGCGGCCGGCTTGGCGTTCGCCGCGCTCGATTTGTGCGATGTAAACCGCGCTCGTGGCGCATGCCTTTGCGAGCGCCGCCTGGGTGAGACCACGATGCTCGCGCAACGCCTTGAGCACCGGCGTTCCTCCAAGGATGACGGCAACCACGGTATCGGGGAACGTTTCTCCAGGGTTCTTCAAGAATGCGCGTACCGCTGCAGCCTCCGTGACGACAAAGGCAGGCTTGCCACCCTGGGTTATGATGTGTCGACTCACTGGCAGATTTCCTTCGATGTCCGAACATAGCCCAACACAATGACCCTCGAAACCTGGTGGCTCTATCTCGGCGCGGTCATCCTGATCGCGAGCACGCCGGGGCCCAACGTCCTCTACGTCACGACGCGCAGCATCCGCTTCGGCTTCGGCGCCGCCATGGTCGGCATGTCGGGCTGCCTGCTGGCGCTTGGCGTCATGCTGACGGGCTCGGTGGCGGGCGTCAGCGCCTTCATGCTCGCCGTGCCGACGGCCTTCGAGGTCCTGCGGTACGCGGGTGCCGCCTACCTGATCGTCCTCGGCATCCAGATGTGGCGTGCGCCGGTCGACGGCGATCTGCTGGCGACGCCCTCGCGGCGTGAAACCGCCAGCCGCGTGGCGCTGTTTCGCGGCGGCTTCCTGGCCGGCATCAGCAATCCCAAGCTGCTGATCTTCGCCGCCGCTTTCTTCCCGCAATTCATTACGCCATCGGCGCCGTTGGTTCCGCAGTTCGGCCTTCTGGTCGCGACCTTCCTGGCGGTCGAGTCATTCTTCTACGTGACCTACGCCATGGGCGGGCGTCGCTTGGCGACGTACCTCACCAGGAGCGCCTGGCAGCGGCGCTTCAATCGCGTGAGCGCGCTCATCTTCGCCGGCTTCGGCTGCGCATTGCTGCGTTACCGGCCGTAGGCGTATCGCGCTTCGAAAGCACCGCCTCACCCTGAGGAGCGGCCCATTGGGCCGCGTCTCGAAGGGTGGCAAGAGACGAGGTCTCTGGCCCACCCTTCGAGACGCGCACTTCGTGCGCTCCTCAGGGTGAGGTGTGTGGTGCTGATCACGCCGGCAGTCTAAGATTTCGCCAACACCACGCCTGGGAGGGCGCGCACATGTCGACGGTCATGAAAATCAGCAGCCGGAATCTGTCCTCGGTCCGCCGCCGGAGCCTGGTGAAGGGCGGGCTGGCGGGCATCATCGCAAGCGGCATGGCCCCGGCCATCGCGCGCGCCGAAGCGAAGAAGCTCGTGATGGCGCATCTCAACGCCGTTCCCGAATCGGCGGCCGTGGCCTTCGACTGGCAGGCGGCCGAGGTGCGCAAGCGCTCGAACGGCGAGCTCGACATGCAGTTCTTCGGCGGCACGCTCCTGAACAAGGAGCTCGAGATCATGAACGCCGTGAAGTCGGGCAACATCGCCATCGGCGATCCGGGCGGTGCGGCGGCGACGGTGTTCCCCGAGATGGGCGTGTTCCTGGTCCCCTACCTCGTGCAGAGCTACGACCACGCCTACAAGATGTTCAACGGCAAGATCGGCGACGCGCTCGATAAGCAGTTCCAGGAAAAGTACAAGCTGAAGACGCTGTGCTTCTTCGACTACGGCTTCCGCCACTTCTGGACGTCCAAGAAGGCGATCGTCGAGCCCAAGGATTTGCGCGGCGCCAAGATCCGCGTGCAGCAGGCCAAGGTGTTCGGCGACACCATCAATGGTCTGGGCGGCAACGCCGTGCCGATGGCCTGGGGCGAGGTGATCTCGGCCGCCAAGCAGGGCGTGATCGACGGTGGCGACCTGCCGATCGTCAACCAGATCGCGCTCAAGATCTACGAGGTCTCGAAGTACTGCTCGATGACCTTCCACAATTACGGGCCGACGCTCAACACCATGAACCTCGCGGTGTGGGAGAGCCTCTCGGAGCCGCAGAAGAAGCTGATGCTCGACACCAGCCGAGAAGCGCAGGAGAAGTGCCGCCAGCTCACCGAATCGGTCGATAACGTTGCCGCCGCCAAGGCGGCGCTCGAGCCCAAGGGCATGACGGTGGTGCAGGGCAACATCGAGGCCTTCCGCAAGGTCGCGCAGGAGAAGATCTGGCCGAGCTACAAGTCGCAGTACGGCGCGCTGTGGGACGAGATCGTCGACGTGAAGGCGTAGCCGCGAGGTGGCGCGCTTCATCGTCAACATCCCCAAGATCGTCGTCGCCCTGCTGCTGGTTGCCGCCATCGTCAACCTGCTGATCGGCGTGTTCCTGCGCTACGTCATGGTCGAGGTCACGGATTGGCTCGACGTCGATCCGATCCGCTTCACCTGGGTCGAGGAGGTGGGCGAGATGATGCTGGCCTGGCTCACTCTGATCGGCGCGGCGATCGGCGTGCGCGAGCGCTCGCACTTTACGCTTCATGTGCTGACGCACCGCTTCTCGCCCGGCACCCAGAGCCTGATCGAGCGCGGCCACCATGTGCTGATCGCCATCCTGGGCGGCATCGCCGCCTGGTACGGCTGGAAGCTCTGCCTGCTCAACCGCACGCTAGCCACGCCCGGGCTCGAGATCAATCTCGCCGTGCTCTACGCCTCGTGCCTGGTGGGCGGCATCCTGCTGGTGATCTACGCCCTCTCCATGATCGTGGCGCCGCCGCCGGTCGATCCCGACGCCGTGCACTAAAAGGTCGCGTACCCATGCTGCTGTTGGCCGTCGGGCTGATCTTCGTCGTCCTGATCCTGTTCTCCATGCCGATCGTGTTTGCGCTCGGCGTCGCCGGCGTCGCCGGCCTGCTGATCGGCGGATACGACATGCAGGTGCTGTCCTCCAGCATGGTCTCGGGCTCGCAGAGCTGGGTGCTGCTTGCCATCCCGGCCTTCGTTTTCGCCGGCGGCCTGATGGAGAAATGCGGCATGAGCCATGCCCTGGTCGACTTCGCCCGCGCCCTGGTCGGCTGGGTCAGGGGCGGGCTCGGCATGTCAGTGATCGTGGTCGCGTATTTCTTCTCCGACATCTGCGGCTCGAAGATGGCCGAGGTCTCGGCACTGGGCTCGACCCTGATGCCGCCGCTCACCAAGGCGGGCTACAAGCGCGAGGACTCGGCCTCGCTGATCGCCGCCGGCACGGCGATGGGCATGCTGGTGCCGCCCGCCATCTTCATGATCGTAATCGCCCAGGTGACCAACACCTCGGCGGTGGCGCTGTTCCTCGGCGGCTTCATTCCAGCCGCCACCATCATGGTCTGCCTGATGGTGCTGGTGTATTTCCGCGCCCGCAAATACGACTGGCCGGCCGACACGCGGCCCAGCGTGGCCAACATCGTTAAGACGGGCCGCAGCGCCGCCGTGCCGCTGGTCATCCCCATCGTCATCCTGGGCGGCTTCTTCCTCGGCATCTTCACCGCCACCGAGGCGGGCGCGGTGGTCGCGGGCTACGCCTTCGTGGCGGCGCGGCTCTACTACCGCAACGTCAGCTACAAGCAGATGGCGCGGCTTGCCTACGACAGCGCCATCCTGACGGCATCGGTGATCTTCCTGCTCGCTGTCGCCTCGGTGTTCCAATACATCATGGGCGTGTCGGGGGTCCCGAAGCTGCTGGCCGAGGTGCTGCATCCGCTACGCGACGCGCCGTGGCTGTTCCTGCTGGCGACGGCGCTGATCACCATGATGTTCGGCATGGTGCTGGAAGGATTGCCGGCGGCGGTCGTGCTGATCCCGGTGGTCTTCCCGATCGCCGAGGAAATGGGCATCAACCCCATCCACTTCAACATCGTGCAGACGGCCGCGGTCGGCATCGGCCTCTTCCTGCCGCCGATGGGCGTGGGCTTGCTGATGGCCTTGCGCTTCGCCGGCCTCTCGGTCGGCCAGCACTGGCGCTCCTACATGCCGTATATAGCGGCGCTGATGATCGGCCTGTTGTTGATCATCCTGTTCCCGCAGATCTCGCTGTTCCTGCCGCGCAGCGCCGGCCTCATCAAGTAGGCTCAGCCCACCTTGGTGACGGTGAGCTGGTGATGCTTGCCATCGCGCGCCGTCCAGGAGATCGACTGGCCGACGCTCAAGCCGATCAGGGCCGCGCCCACGGGGGTCAGCACCGAAATGCGATGCTCATCGAGGCTCTCTTCCTTGGGGTACACCAAGGTGAGCGTGCGCGTGTGGCCATCGTCCGACGTAAAGGTCACAGTCGAGCCCATGCGCACGACGTCGGCCGGCACGCTGCCGTTCTCCACGACCTTGGCGCGGTCCATCTCGTCGAGCAGCTCCTGCGCAACCTCCGGCAACCGTTCGAGCGACGCCGTAGCGAGATCGGTCAGGCGCTCATAGTCGGCGTCGCTGACGATGATCTGGGGAACCGAGCGGGTACGAACGACATCGCGCATGACCATCTCCTGGGGCACTCCGACTGCTTGAGAGAAAGTTGGGCTTCGTCCGGAACGAAGCGTGCGCCCGCAATCCCTTTGCTTCAAGGGCTCGGACGCAGCGGGGCCGATCTCAATCTACGCTTTGGCGGGGAACCGGTTCCCTGCCCTACCAACGAATGTGCTGGGGGTTTGCTCATTGCCCCAGCAATTGGGACGGATGAGGGCTTTCAAAGCCTCCTACCTCA
>JADHLS010000131.1 GCA_016780605.1 Reyranella sp. | reverse complement strand
GGTCAAGCAGGCGCTGCAGGTCAATCCGCTGTTCGTCGTCGGCATCGCGCTCGCGATCCTGCTCGCCTGGGCGCTGAAGAATACGCGCTGGGGCCTGGTCGTGCGGTTGGCCGGCGAAAGCGTCGATGCCGCTCTGGCGATCGGCGTGCCCGTCGGGCGCGTTCGGCTGATCGCGACCTCGATCGGCGGCGCGTCGGCCGGCATCGGCGGCGCCTTCCTGTCGCTCTACTACCCGGGAAGCTGGAACGAAGGTCTGTCCAGCGGACAGGGCCTGATGGCGGTGGCGCTGGTGATCTTTGCGCGCTGGGATCCGTTGCGCTGCCTGTGGGCGTCGCTGCTGTTCGGCGCGGCCGGCGCCATCAGCCCGGCGCTGCAGTCGGTCGGCGTCACACAGGGCTACTATCTCTTCAGCGCGGCGCCCTATGTCCTGACCTTGGCGTTGATGATCGCCTCCTGCTCGCCCGAACGCAGCCTGCGCGGCGCGCCGGGCGAGCTCGGCGCGGTACGGTAGCGGGAAGGAGATGGCCATGAAGAAGCACGTGAAGTCGCGCCCCTATCCATGGCCGTGGAACGGTGACCTGCGGCCGGAGAACACGGCGCTGATCGTGATCGACATGCAGACCGATTTCTGCGGCGTCGGCGGCTATGTCGACAAGATGGGCTACGACCTGACGCTGACGCGGGCTCCCATCGAGCCGATCAGGACGCTGCTCGCCGCGGCGCGCAAAGCGGGCTGGCACGTCATCCACACACGAGAGGGCCACCGCCCCGACCTTTCCGACCTGCCGCCCAACAAGCGCTGGCGCTCGCGGCAGATCGGCGCCGGCATCGGCGATCCCGGACCGTGCGGCCGCATCCTGGTGCGCGGCGAGCCGGGCTGGGAGATCATCCCCGAGCTGGCGCCCATTGCCGGTGAACCGGTCATCGACAAGCCGGGCAAGGGCTCGTTCTGCGCCACCGACCTCGAGCTGATGCTGCGCACGCGCGCCATCGACAACATCGTGCTGACCGGCATCACCACCGACGTCTGCGTGCACACCACCATGCGCGAGGCCAACGACCGCGGCTTCGAATGCCTGATCCTGGAGGATTGCACCGGCGCCACCGATCTCGGCAACCATATGGCGGCGCTGAAGATGGTCGAAATGCAGGGCGGCGTGTTCGGCGCCGTCGCTCGCTCGACCTCCGTGCTCGAGGCGATGGCGTGACCGCGGCGCTCGCCCATGCGCCGTCGCTGGAACTGATCGGCTTCTCCAAGCGCTTCGGGGCGCTGGCCGCGCTCGACGATGTGTCGGTCAAGATCGCCGCCGGCTCCTTCCATGCGCTGCTGGGCGAGAACGGCGCCGGCAAGAGCACGCTGGTGAAGTGCGCCATGGGCTACTACGCCGCCGACCAGGGCCAGGTGATGCTGGACGGCCGCGAGGTCGCGATCGGTCACCCGAAGCAGGCGCACGAGCTGGGGCTAGGCATGGTCTACCAGCACTTCACCCTGGTGCCGAACATGACGGTGCTGGAGAACTTCGTGCTGAGCCGCGAGCACCTGCCGGCCGTGATCGACTGGGCGGCCGAGCGGCGCGCGCTCGACGCCTTCTTTGCGACGACGCCGTTTCGCGTGCCCTACGACGTGCCGGTGGCCGACCTCGCGGCGGGACAGAAGCAGAAGGGCGAGATCCTGCGCCAGCTCTACCTCAAGCGGAACCTGCTGATCCTCGACGAGCCGACCTCGGTGCTGACGCCCGACGAGGCCGACGAGGTGCTGTCGACGCTGAAAAGGCTAACCGAGGAGAAGAAGCTCACCATCGTCACCATCACCCACAAGTTCCGTGAGGTGAATGCGTTCTGTGACACCGTCACCGTCCTGCGCCGCGGCAAGCTTGTCGGCACGCGGCCGACCGCCGAGCTCGACAACGACACCATGGCCGAGATGATGGTCGGCCGCCGCGAGACACGCGCCACCGTCGAACGCGAGGCGCGTGCGCCGGGCAAGGCGGTGCTGCGCATCGAAGGCCTGTCCGTCACCGACAATATCGGCCAGCCCGCGGTCGACGAGCTGGCGCTGGAAATACACGCCGGCGAGATCGTCGGGGTTGCTGGCGTCTCGGGCAACGGCCAGCGCGAGTTGGTCGAGACCCTGGCCGGCCAGCGCCATGCCGCGGCCGGCCGTATCCTGGTGCATGACGAGCCTTATGGCGCGACCCGACCAGAGATGATCCGCCATCGCATCGCCTGCCTACCCGAGGAGCCGTTGCGCAACGCCTGCGTCGCCGACATGTCGGTCGCCGAGAACATGGCGCTGCGATCGTTCGACCAACCTCCCGCCTCGCCCGACGGTGTCCGGCTGCGGCGCACTCCCATGCGCGAGATCGCACGGCGGCTGATCGACGCCTATCGCGTCAAGACGCCGGGACCCGACGCCGCCATCAAGGGCCTGTCGGGCGGTAACGTGCAGCGCGCCGTGCTGGCGCGCGAGCTGTCGAGCGAGGGCGACCTGCTGATCGTCGCCAATCCCTGCTTCGGCCTCGACTTCGCCGCGGTCGCCGAAATCCGCGCCCGCATCGTGCAGGCGCGCAATCGCGGCGCCGCCGTCCTGCTGGTCAGCGAGGATCTCGACGAGATCCTGCAGCTCTCGGACCGCATCGTCGTCATGTTCGACGGGCGACTGACGCTCGAGACCGATTCGAGCCACGCCGATGTCGGCGCCATCGGGCGGGCAATGGCGGGACGCGACGAGGGCGCTGCGGCCGCCTAGCCTTCTTCAGAACACCCACTCGACGGGCGTGTCGGGACGAAAAACAATCACGCTCTTGTTGCCTCCCGCAACATCGATGCGTTCCGGCGCGTTGAGCGCACCGGCACGAAGCGTGATGCGCTCCTCATTGGGCAGCAGGCCGTAGAAACGTGGACCGTTCAGCGACGCGAAGGCCTCAAGCCGATCGAGCGCCCCCTCCTCGGCGAAGACCTGCGCGTAGACCTGCATCGCTACCGGCGCATTGAAGATGCCGGCGCAGCCGCAGGCGCATTCCTTTGTGTCGGCGGTATGCGGCGCGGTGTCGGTGCCGAGGAAGAATTGCGCACTGCCCGAGGTCGCCGCCCGGCGCAGCGCCAGGCGATGCTCCTCGCTCTTGGCGATCGGCAGGCAATAGAGATGCGGGCGGATGCCGCCCTTGAAGATGGCGTTGCGATTGTAGCTGAGGTGATGCGGCGTGATCGTGCCTCCCATTCGGGCGCCATTGGCCTCGACGAAAGCGACGCCTTCCTTGGTGGTGATGTGCTCCAGCACGACCTTCAGGCCCTGATGGCGGCGCAGCAGTGGCGCCAGCACCTTGTCCAGGAACACCGCCTCGCGATCGAAGATGTCGACGTCGGCATCGGTCACCTCGCCATGCACCAGGAGCGGCATTCCCGCCTTCTCCATCGCCTCCAGGCCACGGGCGATCCTGTCCATCGACGTCACGCCATGAGCGGAGTTGGTCGTGGCATGCGCGGGATAGAGCTTGGCCGCGACCCACACGCCCTGCTGCTTGCCGTTGGCGAGCTCGACCGGATCGGCATCGTCGGTCAGGTAGCAGGTCATCAACGGCTCGAACGCCAACCCAGCCGGAACCGCTCTGCGGATTCTGTCGCGATAGGCTGCCGCCTCGGCGATGCGGGTCACCGGCGGCACGAGGTTGGGCATGATGACGGCGCGGGCGAACTGGCGCGCGGTGTACACGGCGCAGGCCTGCAGCATCGCGCCATCGCGCAGATGGACATGCCAGTCGTCAGGCCGGCGAATGGTGATCGAAGCGGGCAGGCTCATTTGCGTTTTCTACGCTTGCTCCCGGGCAGGCTCCAATGTTGATTGCGGGCATGAATGAATTGAAAGAGGCGATCGCCTACGCGAAGGCCGCCGAGTCCAAGTGGCCCGCCAGCATGAAAATGCCCGACGGGCAGTTCGTGATGACTTACGATTCCGGCGAGAAGCCGCCCGATAACGAAGTGCTGGGACCGGTCAGCCCGCGAGGCGCCCATTCGGGCGTTATCTATCGCGGCGGCAAAATTCTGGCCGAATGGGGCGACGTCGCGCGCGCCGACATGACCTTCAGCGTCGCCAAGAGCTTCCTGTCGCTGCTGGCGGGACTGGCCGTGGGCGACGGACTGATCAAGAGCCTCGACGACAAGGCGGGCGACTCCGCCCTCGATGACGGCTTCAAGAGCGAGCAGAACCGCGACATCACCTGGCGGCATCTGCTGACCCAGACCAGCGAATGGCAGGGCACGCTGTTCGGCAAGGAAGACCGCATCGACCACAATCGCGTGGTCGGGCTCGCCGTCGCCGAGGCGCCCAAGGGCACGCGGCGGCAATTGAAAAAACCCGGCACCTTCTACGAATACAACGACGTGCGCGTGAACCGGCTGTCGCTGTCGCTGCTGCAACTCTTCAAGGAGCCGCTGCCGTCGGTGCTGAAGCGCCGCATCATGGATCCGATCGGCTCCTCGCAGGACTGGCGGTGGGACGGCTATCGCACCTCGACCGTGACGATCGATGGCAAATCGATGGTATCGGTTCCGGGCGGCGGCCACTGGGGCGGCGGCATCGTGATCTCGGCGCGCGACTTGGCGTTGATGGGCCTCCTGGTGGCGCAGGGCGGCGCGTGGCAAGGCCAGCAGATCCTGCCCAAGGGCTGGACCGAGGAGCTGGTAAAGCCCTGTCCGGTCGCGCCGTTCTACGGGCTGATGTGGTGGCTCAACACCAATCGGCGTCAGTTCGCGGCGGCGTCCGAACGCAGCTACTTCGCGCTGGGCTGGGGCAGCCATATCGTCTGGGTCGATCCCGACCACGATCTCGTGACAGTGCTGCGCTGGATCGACCGCAAGCAGGCGTCGGGCTTCGTCGAGCGCCTGCTGGGGGCGATCGGCAAATGAACCTCGACTATTCGGCCGTGCCGCGCATGGCGGACGGCCGCACCGCCGCCGAGTACATCGCCGCCGTCGAGGCCACGGCCTCGCGCAAGGTCCTGGTCCCGATGGGCAATGGCGGCAAGATGATGTGGCACAGCTGGAGCGAAGGCTCCGGCAAGCCGATCCTGCTGCTGTTCCATGGCGGCTCAGGCTCGTGGATCCACTGGATCAGGAACGTTCAGCCGCTGTCGCAGCACTTCACGATCTATGCCGCCGACCTGCCGGGGCTGGGCGACAGCGATCCTCCTGACGACGTACGCGACGTGTGGTCGGTGACGCATTGCGTGGAAGCCGCGATGAAGGAGCTGCTGCCGCGCGATCAGAACTTCGCCATCACCGGCTTCTCGTTCGGCGGCATGGTGGCGGGCCACATCGCCACCCTGTTCGCCGAGCGCATCCGCCGCATCGTCATGGTCGGCGCCGGCGGCCTCCGGGCCACGCGCAAGCCCGGCCCCAAGCTCCGCAAGTTGCTGGCCGAGATGCCGGCCGAGACGCTGGCGGCGGAGGCGCGGCGCAATCTCGAGATCCTGATGCTGCACGATCCGCGCAACGTCGACGGCGTGGCGATCCACATGCAGATCATGAACACCACGCGCGCCAAGACGCGCAGCCGCGACATGGGCCTGGCCTACAAGCTCAGCGAAGTGCTGCCGCGGGTGAAGGTGCCGCTGACCGGCATCTGGGGCGAGTTCGATTCGACCACCTATCCGCACATCCAGGAACGCATCGATCTCTTCCGCGCCCTGCAGCCGGACTTCCAGATGCACGTCATCGAAGGCGCCGGACACTGGGTTGCCTATGAGGCGGCCGAGGCGTTCAATAAGAAGGTGATCGACGTTCTCAAATAGTCTTTGCTGGGAGCGCGCCATGAAGACCGAAGTCTCAGAGATCGCCGACAAGATCTACCGCCTGTCGACCTTCGTCCCCCAGGTCGGGCCGACCGGCTTCACCTTCAACCAGTTCCTGATCGATGCCGAGCAGCCGTTGCTCTTCCACTACGGTCAGCGCTCGCTGTTCCCTCTGGTGTCCGATGCCGTGAAGCGCGTCATCCCGCTGGACAGGCTACGCTGGACGATCTGCAGCCACGTCGAGGCCGACGAGAGCGGTGCGCTGAACCAGTGGCTCGCCGCGGCGCCCAACGCCACGCCGGCGCACGGCCAGGTCGGCTGCAACATCTGGCTGACCGACATGGCCGACCGGGCGCCGCGCGTGCTCAAGAACGACGAGGTGCTGGATCTCGGCGGCAAAAGAGTGCGCTGGCTCGACACGCCGCACGTCCCGCACAACTGGGATGCCGGCGTGATCTACGAGGAGACGACGGCCACGCTGTTCTCCAGCGATATCTTCACCCAGTTCGGCGCCTGTCCGTCGACGACAAGCGGCGACATCGTCGAGCCGGCCATTGCCACCGAGAAGGCCGTCCCCTTCATGCCGGCCACGCCGCAAGCTGCGCCGACCCTGCGTCGGCTGGCGGGATTGAAGCCCGGCACCATCGCCCTGATGCACGGCCCGGCATTCAAAGGCGACGGTGAAGCCGCGCTGACCGCGCTGGCGGATTATCACGCAAAGCGGCTCGCGAGCTGACTTCTTTGTCGGGAGCGCGGCACCCCAGTGCCGCTCAAGCGGTGTTGAAACAGCGAAAGACGCGCCACTGGAGTGGCGCGCTCCCGGCAAAGATCAAGGAGCCCCTTCGAGGCCCAGCGACTCCAGATAGCTGCTGCGGACCATGGCGTTCTTGAAACGGATGCCGTCGAGAAACTGTGCCATGGCGCGGTCGATCACCGCCGCATCCGGCTTGTCCTCCTGCTTGCCGTCGACGAAGGCGACGATCTCGTCCCAATTGTCGGGCCGCGGGATCGAGACCACGGTCGAGGACGTGTCGAGGTTCTTGTAGGCCCAGAACATCCAGCCCAGGCCGTGCGTCTCGTGCAGCTTGCGAAAGGCGGCGTTCCACTCGTCGGTGAACTCGCCGCTCTCGCTCAGGAAGATCGGCACGTTATAGCGGTTCGAGAAGTTGAGATGACGTTGGATCGTGTCCCGCTTCGTGCTCGCCCAGAACGCGTGATAGGTGTAGGCGAGATTGTCGGTGAAAGGCTCGCCCAGCATCGAGAATCTCTGGTTCCACTGACCACCGCCCAGAATGATGATGCGGTGCGGATCGATCTCGCGGATCGCCGCCGTCACCTCCTTGTAGAACGGCGCCAGTCGCGGATTGAGCGTCGCCATGTCGTGGTAGGGCGCGATCGGTTCGTTCAGGATGTCGTAACCCAGGATGACCGGGTTTCCGGCGTAGCGCTGGGCGATCGCCTGCCACAGCTTGATGGTGAGCCGGCGGTCCTGTGGCACGTAGAACATCCGGGGATAGCCCGGCCCGTCGTCGTGGTTGACGCCGGTCTGGCCGCCGGGCGCGGCGTGCAGGTCGATGATGGCGTAGAGACCTTCCTCGCGCATCCAGCCGAGCGCTCGGTCGAGCACCTGCCAGCTGTCGCCCGTAATCTCACCCTGCTCGTCCATGAACAGGCGCCACAACAGCGGGATACGCACGGTGTTGAAGCCGACCGACTTGATGAAGCGGATGTCGTCGCGCCCGATGTAGTTCTCGCGGAAGTCCCGCCAGAACTGGCGGGCACGCTCGGGGCCGAGCAGACGGTCGAAGGCCGCGAAGATCTGCCGCGGCGAATCCGACACCTTGAACTTGAACATGTAGCCTTCGGGCATCAGCCAGTTGCTGACGTTGATGCCCTTGATCTGAAACTTGCTGCCGTCGGGCGCGATGAATTCCTTGCCCTCGACCCGCATGACGGGCTCGGCGCGTAGGGAGGTCGCGGAGCCGAGAGCAAGCAACAAGGCAAGGACAAGGCGCACCGTCCGACTATAGCCTCACCGGCAAGCTGCCGCTAATGTCTTCCCGACATGCTTCTCGCTTCACTGCTCGTGCCGCTCGCCGTCGTGGCGATCGTGCTGTTCATCGAGCGCCTGCGCCTCCCCGTCTTCCTCGCCATCCTCGCCACCGTCGCCATCTATGCGATCGCGTCCGACATGGCGATTTATGCCGTCACCACGGCCTTCGGCCAGGGCTTCGCGGCGGCCGTCGAACAGGCCGGCCTGCTGGTCATCGCCGGTTCGCTGGTCTCCGCCCTGGCGCTGCACCAGCCGCTCGGCACCGGCACCGCCGCCGCCGCCGGGGTGCTGGCCGGCCTGGGCGGCTCGCCGGCAGGCGCGCTGGCGCTGCTGCAACCCGCCGGCCAGGACGCGCCGCGCCGCGCGCTCGGGCTGGCACTCACCCTGCTTGCCGTCGCCGCCCTGGTCGCGCCCTCGCCGCTCGCCGTCACGACCGCATCGGTACTGAAGATCGCGCCGCGCAGCGTGGCCATCGTCGGCGTGCCTCTGGCCCTCATCGCCGCCGCGCTGGGATGGTGGCACGTCTCGCGCCAGGTCCCGACCGACCAGACCGCGGGACACCTGCGCTGGGCCTGGCTTGCGGTCGCCATCCCCCTGGCCCTGCTGATCGCCCAGTCGGTGGCTCAGATACCTGGTGCGCCGTTCGGCCTCGGCCAGTTGCGCGACTTCTATCTCGGCATGTCCGCTCCGGCGACCTTGACGGTCATCGCGATCACACTCGGCGTGCTGTTCGCCGGCCGCTGGCAGCCGTCCCTGCTGGCCGGCCGCTCCTGGGCGCCTTTGTTGCTCGCCGTCGGCGCATCCGGCGGGCTTTCGCATGTGCTGAACGAGAGCGGCATTTCCGAGCTGCTGGCCGAGCAGGCGCTCCATCCACGCTACGGCATCCTGACGCCGTTCATCGCCGCGGCCATCGTCAAGACCATGCAGGGCAACTCCCTCACCGCCGTCCTCACGGCCTCGGGCATGATCGAGCCGATGCTGCCGGCACTGGGCCTGGACAGCGCCATGGGCCGCGCACTCGCCGCCGCCGCCGTCGGCGCGGGCTCGATGGCGATCTGCCACGTCAACGATCCCTTTTTCTGGATCGCCGCTTCCATGGCCCGCCTGTCGCCGGTCCGCGCGCTCTACATCATCTCGCTGGGCAGCCTGGTGATGGCGGTGGGTGCGCTGGTTGTGCTGGCGACACTGCGGCAGTTCCTATAAGCGCAGCTCACGGACGAGCCGCGAGGGCCGTGCCTCGGCCTGCAGCTGTTCTCTGGTGCATTGCCGCGGCAGCTTGTCGGGCCGCCATCGCACGAAGCGCGTGCCGTGCCGGAAGCGATCGCCCGTCACGTGGTCGTACTGCACCTCCGCCGCCAGGCGCGGCCGCAACGGCTCCCATTGGCCGCTGCGTTCGGTCGACCAGCGGCTCGGTCCGCCTGGCGCATCCCCGGTAAACCCGGGCCCGCCGCGCAGCTTCTGGAGCTTGCGTGTCAGCGCCGGCCGCTCGGAGTCGGATATGGCCGAGGTGAATCCGACATGGTCGAGCTGACCTTGCTCATTGTAGAGGCCGAGCAGCAGCGAGCCTACTTGCCGCGTGCCTGTGCCGTAGCGAAAGCCGCCAACAACGCAGTCCGCCGTGCGCAGGCATTTGATCTTGAGCATGGCGCGCTCGCCGGCGCGATACGGCTCGTCGAGGCGCTTGGCGACGACGCCATCGAGCGCGCCGCCACCGGCCCGCGCCAGCCAGCGTGACGCTTCGGCACGCCGGGTGGTGGCGGGCGACAATCGCAGAGGGATCGCGCCACCGAGGCGGGCAAACAGCTTCTCCAAGGCGGCCCGCCGCTCCGACAGCGGCCGATCCGCAAGCTCTGCATGGGGGGCACGCAGAAGGTCGAAGACGATCAGCACGGCGGGCGTCTCGACGGAGAGTTTGCGGATG
>JADHLS010000130.1 GCA_016780605.1 Reyranella sp. | reverse complement strand
TGGCGATGATCTTCTGGCGGTACATGTAGTTCGCGAGAAAGCCGAGCCGCTGGTAGAGCGGCCCGCCCCTGACCAGCGAATAGGTGTAGCGCGGGTTGGTCCACTCGTAGATCAACGGCGGTGGGACGAGGTCGTAGATCTGCTCGACCAGGCCCTGCCGCAGCCCGACCTCACGGGCCCACGCGGCAAAAGCAACCTTGTGATCCTTGCTGATCATATCGTTGGCCGCCGCGAGCGCTCTCAGGAAGCGCAGCGCCGTGTCGCGGTTGGCGGCGAGCCAGCTGCGGCGCACGGTGTAGGCGTCGACGTTGGTGTAGATGCCGAGATTCCCCTCGGTCTCGACGATCCTGGCATCGGCCGACTGGATCATGCGGTGGATCCAGGGCTCCCAGATCATGGCGGCGTCGATCTGGCGATTTGCCAGTGCTTCCACCTGCGCCTGGGGCGTCATGTGGATCACGGTCACCTGGTTGAGGGCAATGCCATGCTGGCGCAGCATCATGAGCAGCCCATACTGCGCGGTCGCGCCCTCGAACACGGCGACCTTCTTGCCCCTCAGGTCGGTCGGCGTCCTGATGGCGCTGTTGTCCCGGCGCGCCACCAGTCCCTGGGCGTAGGCGCCCTCCGGGTTGATTCCGATCATCGTCCAGTCGAGGCCCTGCGACAGGCCGATCAGGAAGGCGACGGAACCGACGGAGGCAAGATCGAGGCTGCCGTTCTTGAAAGCCTCGATCATCGGCGGACTGGCGTCGAACTTCACGAATCTGGCCGAGATCCCCGCCTTCTCGAACAGGCCATAGTCGCGCGCCACATAAAGCAGCCAGTCGGGCTGTTCCTGATAGCCGATGGCGAGCGGACGCCCCTGGGCCGCCGCCCGGCGGCCGGCCATCATCCCGCCGGCCATCACTCCGCCGACACCCCTCAGGAAGTCAGCTCTGCGCATCAGGATCTCATCGGGTTGTCGGGATGGACAGGACGGGAACGATGTCCTTGCTGCCCGTTTCGACGAAGGTGAAGAGGAGCAGGATGAAGGAAAACAGGTTCTTCGAGGCCGGATCGCGGTCGTCGATCCAGAACCAGTGGCCCTTATAGGGAATGGCGACGAAAGCATCGCCCGGCTTCTCGTTCGAGTTCGTGCTCTCGATCTTGACCAGCGGCGGGATGCTGCCCTGGGGCCCAAGATCGCCTTCAGGAGTCGAGGCGACGCGGTGCTCGACGACGTGGCTTTCGGGCACGCGGATCGTCGAGGAGATGTCGAGCAGGACCTCGAAGATCGACCGCGTGACCATGGCGATCTCCTTGTTGCCAGTCGGCACCGCGCCGAAGACGACGTTGAACTCCGTGGCCGACGGATCGAGGCTCAGGATCTGGGTGACGTTGCGCACTGCCTGGCGCACGGCGGCGGAGTGGCTGCGGCGGAAGACGAGCGTCAGGGTGTCGTTCTTGGCGTTGGCGCGCACGCCGATGTCGCCCGAGTTCTGGATGCGCCCGAGCTGATCCAGCAGCACGTAGAACTCCGGATTGGCCGGCCGCACGTGCTCGCGCGAGATGCCGCCGGCGACGCGGCGGTTGTCGATGCCGTTGATCGACTGCACCGAGAGCCGGAACACGACGTCGACCGGGAAACCGGCCTGCAGCACGTTCATGATCGACTGCGGCGGTATGCTGCCCATGATCGAGCGGGCGAAGCGCTCGCCCTGCAGCGGCGTATAGGTGATGGTCGGACTGTCGTTGTAGGTCACGCTCGCCGTCGGCCCCAGGCTGCCGGTGATGGCCTGAAAGGGCGCGCCCTGGTTGAAGGTGTTGAAGCTCGCCGTGCCCGAAAGGGTCTTCTGCAGGGAGTAGCCCGCCACCACCGAGCCTACGTCCATGAACACCGGGATGTCGCCGTAGCGCAGCTTCACCAGGTTGAGCAGCATCTGCGACTTCCACGAGTCGCCGACGGACCCAGCATAGTCGGCCCGGTCGCGGGTCACCGTGCCCGGCCCGATGCTGTCGCAGGCCGTCAACGGCAGGACGGAAAGCAGCAACAGTACCCAAAACGAACGCGAGCGCTGATTGCGAGGACGTGAGCTGAAACGCAATTGAAGCCTTGGCGCGTAGTCTTTCCCCTGACCACACTGTGCCCTATGCGCCGCGCGCTGTCATCGCAAGAACCTGTGTCGGTTCAGCGGCGCTGTATCTTGACGTCGTCGGCAAAGGCTGGGCCACAGCGTCAGATGCTGAGGTCCAGCAGGTTGTAGTCCCTGATCTCGGCTCTCGCCTTGTCGTCCCAGCGATAGACCAGGCCCGCTTCGGCATGCGGCCGGTAGACGTAAGGCACTTCTTGGGGAAAACGCTGGCGCCGCGCGTCGATACCGTAGCCGATCATGCGCGCGCGCCGGGCGATGCGGTCGGCATCGTAGACCGCTGCCTTGTTGTGCACGCCGCCGCCCGACACACCGAGCACCGATTTGCGGCGGTGGAAGCCCATGTTCACCGTCACGCGCCAGTCCTTGCTGGTGTTGGCGAACGAGCCGTGCAGCGCCTGGCGGTTGGTGATGGCGACGTCGCCTGGCCGGGCGATGATCGGCACCGCGTCGGGCAGCCGCTCGCTGCCGGCCTCGGCCACCAGTTTTCTGATGTCGATCTTGCCCCGCTTGTGCGAGCCCGGCACGACCCACACGCCATTGGCCGCCGTGCAGCCGTAGAGCTGGCCCATGAAGTTGAAGCCGTGGATGCCCTGGTCCCAATCGGGGCTGTTCCAGTGCGTGACGCCGTCCTGGTGCCAGGCGACCGACGCGCCGCGGCCCGGCTCCTTGATGAACAGCGCCTCGTTGAACGGCGTGAAGTCGAGACCGTTGATGGCGGCGGCGACGGCGAGCAGCTGCGGATGGCCGTAGACGCGCAGCGCCGCCTCCGAGAATTGCAGCGAGCCCAGGATGAGATAGACGACCTCCTTGGGTGCGCCGGCCGCGGCCTGCGGCTCGAACATCTTCACCGGATGACGGCCGTTGGCGAGATCGGTGCCGCCGAACGGATCGCCGAGCGGCTTGGACCACAGGAGATTCGGTCCCTCGCAGTCGACCGCCAGCGCCGGGCGGCCCTTGGCGTCGACAGCGGCGCCGCGTTCGACCGGCAGGCGGTCGAGGATCTCGTGCAGGTCGCGCTCGATATCGGCCAGCTCGTCGGCCTTCAGCACGCCCTCGAAGATGTAGAAGCCGCAGCGCCAGTAGGCGTCGAGGATGTCGGGACTGAGCTCGCCCGATGGCGTGAAGCGGATGGGCCCGCGATTGCCGAGCGCCGCGGCGCGCTTCTCCCCCTCACGCAGATAGGCCTGCATCGCGGCTTCTTCCGAGCCGTAGTCGACGCGTGTCGTCGTCGAGCCGTCCATGGCGATCCTCCGGACTTCGTCTTTGCCGGAGGATACGGCGTTTCACTGCAGGTCGACCAGCGTCAGGTCGACGAACCAGGATTGCGGCGAAACGAAGCCTTTCACCTTCTTGCTGAAGGCCCGCGGGTTGAGGTCGTGGACGATGTAGAGCCACGGCGGGTTGTCGACCAGGCGCTCGTGCGCGATCGCGTAATACTTCTGGATGGTGGCCTCGTCGGTCGCCTCCGACAGGGTCTTCATCGCGTCTTCGAACTTGTCGTCCTTCCACTGCTCCCAGTTCGAGCCCATCGGCGAGGAATTGGCCACGGCGAAGTAGCGAAACATCATGCCGACATCGCTCGACGGTGAGCTGACATTGAGCGCCATGGCGCCCTTCAGCGACGGGTCGTCGGGCACGGCGCGGGCGACCGTCAGCAGGACCTGCCATTCGACGGCCTCGACCTGGACGTCGACGCCGCAGGCCTGCTTCAGGTTCTCCTGCAGCGCCTCGTTCATCGGCAGCGGCAGCATCTGGCCCGAGCCAGAGGTCGAGATCATGACCTTGAACGACAACGGCTTCTTGTCGCTGTAGCCCGCCTCGGCCAGGAGCTTCTTGCCCTTGGCGGGATCGAAGGTGTAGCGGTTCTCGGGCTTGCCGAAGGCCGGGTCGTTGGGCTTCAGCCAGCCGACCGAGGGCTCGGCGGTGCCGTTCAACAGCGTCACGATGGCGTTGCGATCAATGCAGTAGTTGAGCGCCTGGCGCACGCGAACGTCGGCCAGCGGGCTGTTCTTGGCGGCGATATTGTAGAACCACGGCCATACGTGCGGGTAGGAACCCGTCGAGATGACGAAGCCGGCCTGCTTCAGCGACGGAATGCCGTCGGGCGGCGGCACCTCGATCCAGTCGACGCGGCCCGAGCGCAGCGCGGCAAGCCGCGTGTTGGGCTCGGGAATCGGCAGCAGCAGGATCTGGTCGACCTTGGCCTTCTTGGCCGGATCCCAATAGTCGTCGTTACGTGCGAGCGTCACCGACTGGCGCGGCACCACGTTGGTGATCTTGAACGGGCCGGTGCCGGCCGGTCCCACCGCCGCGACCTTGGCCCAGTCCTTTCCGTTCTTTTCCCACGAGGCCGGCGAGGCATTGAGGATGTAGGGCACCATCCACGGGAAGTAGGACGCCACCTGCGTGGTCGTCATCGACACGGTGTAGTCGTCGATCTTCTTGTACGAGGCGAGGATCGGCACGCGGCTACGCATGATGCCGACGGCGCCCGGCTCGAACTGCGCGCTGTCCTTGTTGAAGATACGCTCGAGGTTCCAGATCACGGCGTCGGCGGTGAAGTCGGTGCCGTCGTGGAACTTCACGCCTTTGCGCAGGTGGAAGATCCAGGTCTTCTTGTCGTCGGGTGCCTGCTCCCACTTCTCCGCCAGCCCCGGCCGCAGGGTGGCGAGCTGGTCGGTGCGCGTGAGGTCGAACAGGATCAGGCCTTCGAAGATCGGGAAGCCGAGGAAGCGCATGCCCTCGAAGCCGTTGTTGGGCATGCCGGTCGTGGTCGGGATGTCCGACGCCGTCATGCCGATGCGCAGCACCTTCTCCTGCGCCGCGGCGGGCGCCAGCGACAGCGCCGAGGCGGCGAGCAGAGCGGCGACGGACAAGGTCTTCTTCATGGGCATCGGCCTCCTGTTTCAGGGGGTCATGCAAGGAGCGGGCCGCTGCTCGTCAGGCGGGCATCAACTGCTCGAACCGCGCAAGATAGTCCCGGGCGTGCGCCTTGTAGTCGACGCCGGCCGTCCTGAGATGGACATCCGAGACCATGGCCCACAGCGCCTCACGCAATGCGCTGGCCGCTTTCATGGCGGCGAAGGCATGTCGCAGGGCCGGATCGACCTTGCCCGCAAAATAGGCATCGAGAAGCGCATGGTCCTGCGCCGCATCGAAGCCGCCGTTGGCGGACAGGTTGGCGAGGTCGAACATCGCCGTGCCGAAGCCGCCATACTCCCAGTCGATCAGCCACAGGCGGTGGCCGTCATCCATGAAGTTGCCGGGCAGCAGGTCGTGGTGGCCGAACACGATCGGCATCGGCACCTGCGCCTGCTCGAGCCGGTCGGCGACGGCGAGGTAGCGGCGGTCGGCGTCGATCAACGCCGTGTAGTCGCGGATCACATGGAACACCCAGAAGACGTTGGCCGGTCCCCGCAGATGACGCGCCACCTTGGCGTGGCAGTCCTTCAGCAGCGGCACCAAACGTCCGACATTGGCGCGCATGTCGGCTTCGTCGAAAGTGCGCCCGTCGATGAAGCGCAGCACCGTGATGCCGGGCTCGGCATGGACCAGCTCGGGCGACAGGCCGGCCTCGAACGCGGCCCGCGATGCGGCGCGCTCGCGGTCGCGGGAGACGTGATGGACCGGAATGTCGTCGCCGCAGCGGGCGACGAACTTCTCGCCGCGGCAGGTCACCACGAAGGAGATGTTGGTGAGGCCACCCTTCAGCGGCGCCAGCTCGACGGGCTGCTCCTTCCAGCAGGACAGTCGAGTAACCTTGTCCTCGAGCTCGCTCATGTTCGTTTTCGCATCGCGGCGACGATCATTCCACGCCGCGTCCAGCCGCGCTACCGTGCCGCCGTTCAGGGAGGAAATCATGCCCGACGCCCGCGTCTCCAACACCATCACCGGCCGCGACGCCTTTCTCCGTGTGCTGAGCGACGAGGGCGTCACCAAGATGTTCGGCAATCCCGGCACGACCGAGCTGCCGATCATGCATGCGCTCTCCTCGGCGCCAGAGATGGGCTATGTGCTCGGCCTGCAGGAGGCTGTCGTCATCTGCATGGCCGACGGTTACGCCCGCGCCTCGGGCAAGCTCGTGTCGTGCAACGTCCACGTGGCGCCGGGCCTCGGCAACGCCATCGGCTCGATCTATACCTCGCTGATGTCGGGCACGCCGATGATCGTGACGGCGGGCCAGCAGGAACAGGGCCATGGGCTCACCGAGCCCCTGCTCTATGCGCCGCTGGTGCCGATCGCGGCGCCGGTGGTGAAATGGGCGACCGAGGTCAATCGCATCGAAGACCTGCCGCGCATCCTGCGTCGCGCCGCCAAGGTCGCGACCACGGCGCCGACCGGGCCGGTATTCATCTCGCTGCCCGGCGACATCCTGAACAACGAGGCCGCCATCGACATGGCCGCGGCGACCCGCGTCGACACGGCGGTGCGGCCCAGCGACGCCGCGCTGGAGCAGCTCGCGCGCCGGCTGTTGTCGGCCAAGAAGCCGGTGATCCTGGCCGGCCACGAGATCACGACCGCCGATGCTTTCGCCGAGGCGACGGCGCTCGCCGAGACGTTGGGCGCGCCGGTGCTGCAGCAGACGGTGGCGTGGGGTGCGCATTATCCGTCGGAGCACATCGCCTATCTCGGCGCGCTCAACCGCGACCAGAAGAACGTGCGCCGCATCCTCTCCGACTACGACCTGATGTTCTGCGTCGGCGCCGACGTGCTCAAGATGTCGGTGTGGAGCGAGACCGAGCCCCTGCCCGAGACGACCGCGGTGGCCATGATCGGCCTGCGCGACTGGGAGATGGGCAAGAACTTCCCGGCCGAGATTGCGCTCCGCGCCGATGTAAAGGAGACCCTGAAGGCACTGGTGCCGCTCCTGAAGACGCTCGGTGGAGCTGCGCTTGCCGACAGGGCCAAGGCCTCGCTGGCCGAGATCGCGACGCGCAACTGGAGCGCTCAGCGCGCGGCGCGCAAGGCCAAGCTCAGCCAGCCCGCCAGCGAGAAGCCACTGCAGGCCGAATGGGCGATGATGCGGCTCTGCGAGAAGATGCCGAGCGACGCCATCCTGGTCGAGGAAGGGCTCACTACCACGACGACGCTGTTCAACTACTTCCCCTTCCGCGACCGCAACTCCTACTTCGGCAATGTCAGCGGCGGCATCGGCTGGGGCATTGCCGCAGCAGTCGGCGTGCAGATCGCCGAGCCCAAGCGGCGCGTGTTCGCGGTGATCGGCGACGGCAGCGCCATGTACTCCATCACGGCGCTGTGGAGTGCGGCCAACCAGAAGCTGCCGGTGATCTTCGTCATCGCCAACAACGCGGGCTATCAGATCCTCAAGAACCGACTGAAGCTGTTCCACGGCAACGACCGGCCGATCGGCATGGACTTCAACGACCCGCCGATGGACATCGCCGCCATCGCCCGCGGCTTCGGCGTCGCGGCTGAGCGTGTCGACACGGCCGCGGGCTTCGATGCTGCGCTCGACAGGGCGCTGGCCAGGATCGAGGGTCCGTCGCTGATCGAGCTCATGGTGAAGACCTGAGCTGGCGGCTTACGTCACAAGCTCGAGAACCGTCTCCATGATCATGCGAACGCCTTGCCTGAAAGAATCGACGGGAATCGATTCGTCGGGACCGTGCATGTTCTCGTCGATCTTGTCGAGGAGCGGGTGGATTCCGTACGCCGCCACGCCCTTCTGGCGCAGGTAGAAGCTGTCGGTCGTGCCGATCCCCTGGGTCAGCAGCACCGGAAGGTCGCCGTACATGCGGTGCGCCACCTTGGCGTAGGCGGCAACCAGGGCGGTATTGGGTGACGAGGCCGGCGTTCCCGGCGGCGGCACGGTCGAATAGGTGACTTCTACGCCTGGACCGCCGACGACCGCTTCAAGCCATTGCTGGAACTCGCCGACTTTGGTGGTGGGCAGCAGGCGGCAGACGACCGTGACACTGGCGCTTTCGGGCAGCACGACGATTTCGGTGCCGCCGTGGATCAAGGTCGGGACGACGGCGTCGGTGAACATCGCCTGGACCCGCGCCGACGGATCGGCGGTGAGGTCGATGCCGTAGTACGTCCTGACGGCATGGGCGAAGGCTGCGGAGATCGGATTGAGCGTGACCGGGCGCGGGTGCGCCTGCAGCTTGTACAAGGCCGTTGCCAGCCGGTTGATGGCGTTGTCCGCCTGCGCGCTCGAGGCGTGGCCGGCATGGCCGATGGCCGTGATCTTGGCAACCAGGATCCGCTTCTCGATGGCTTCCAGTCCGACCCAGAGGAGCTTCTTCTCCTCGGGCGGCACGCTGTCGCGCGGATCGTATTGGGGACCGCCGGTGAAGCCCTCGTTCAGGGAGAACTCGGCGGCGATCTTGTCCCAGTGCTTGTCGATCAGCCAGCGCACGCCGACGGCGCTGCCCGATTCCTCGGCCGCGACGCCGGCGAGGATGACGTCGCGCTTGTGCTTGATGCCGTAACGCTTGATCGCAAGCATGGTCATGAGGTGGATGACCACGATGCACTTCATGTCGGCGGTGCCGCGCCCGTACATGCGGCCGTCGACGACGTCGGCGGCGAAGGGGTGGATCGACGGTGTCCAATTGCCGTCGATCCCGACGACATCGAGATGGCCGAGCAGCAGCACCGGCTTGGCCGTCCCATCGCCTTTCAGGCGCGCCACGATGTTCCCGCGCCGTTCGACCTTGGCGAGGATTTCCGACGCGATGCCTTCCTTCGTAAGCTTGTCCTGGATGGCGCGGCAGACCATGGTCTCGCCGACGGAAGGATATTCGAGTGTGGCGTCAGCCGGTGTGATAGACGGGATGCGCACCAGTTCCTTGAGAAGATCGACCGCCTCGTCCTGCAGACTTGGCCAGTCGGTGTTCGGAATTGGCGACATAAGACGTTTCCTCTCTGGACGGACGGCACTAGCCTAGCATATTGCTACCATTGGGGGAGCGGTAACGCATGACAAGCCCGACGGTATTGCTGGGATCGGACGCGATTTTCGCGGCGAAGGCGAGCCGTGTTGGCGATCTCCACCGCGGTTCGACGGTCGATGTGACAGTAAGGTTGCGCATGGGGCGGCGCCCGCCGGCGCCCGGGCCGGCCATCGCGGCGCCGGCGGTGATCCATCCCACCCAGCACGCCATGCTCAATAGTGCGTCCGATGCCGATATTTACAAGGTCATTTCGTTTGCCAAGAAAACCGGTCTCAACGTCATCCGGGCCGGTCCGGCGCAGCGCACGATGGTGCTGCGGGGCGATGCGGCGGCGTTCGCCAAGGCTTTCGCTGTCCGGCTCGGCCTCTTCAAGCACGACGACCTCACCTGCCGCAGCTACAGGGGACCGATTACACTGAATCCGATGCTCGCGGGGGTTGTCCAAGCCGTCATCGGGCTGGAGGATAGCCGCGCCGTGCGCACCTTCTTCCAACGCGGCGCCGCAGCCACGCCGCTCACGGCCCTGACGCCGGCGACCCTGGCGGCGACCTACAATTTCCCGCCGCAGCCCGACGGTCACGCGCCGTCCATCGCGGTCATCGGCTTTGCGCAAGAGGTCCCGAAGAACGAAGTCGAGGCCTATGCCAGGGCCGCGCACAGCCCGGTGCCCTCGATCGAGGCGGTCAAGGTGTGCGATATGGGCCAGCGCGACGC
>JADHLS010000129.1 GCA_016780605.1 Reyranella sp. | reverse complement strand
ACCGGCCGGTAAGCGATGCCGCGGGCGACGCCCGCCATGATCGCGCCAAGCCGCCCCGGCACGGCACCATCCTCGATCGCGGCGTGGGTGGTGCCGGCGCCGATGCGAACCACGCCATCCGCCACCGTGACGCCGGCATAGTCCGGCAGGTGGCGCAGGTCGGCGATCGCGCCAGGCTGCGCCAGGCGCAGGTTGAGCAGCGGTCCCAGCGATTGCGTGCCGGCGCCCGGCCGGGCACCGGCGGCGACGAGTTTGACAGCGTCCGACCAGTCCGTCGGCCGCGCATAGGTGAAGGGCGCGGGCTTCATCGCCGCGTCGCCCGCGCGGCCTCGATCGCGGCCAGCACGCGCGGCGGGCTGGCCGGCAGGTCGGTCACTTCGACGCCAAGCGGCGCCAGCGCGTCGTTGATCGCATTGACGATGGCAGCCGGCGGGCCGATCGCGCCGCTCTCGCCGATTCCCTTCTGCCCGAACGTCGTCCACGGGCTCGGCGTCTCCATGTGATCGAGACGGACGTCCGGCACGTCCGTGGTCCCCGGCAGGAGATAGTCGGCAAGAGTCGCGGCCAAGGGCTGGCCCGCCGGATCGTAAGGCATCTCCTCGTAGAGCGCGGTCCCGATGCCTTGCGCCAGACCACCCAACACCTGGCCGTCGACGATCATCGGGTTCACCAGCTTGCCGCCATCCTCGACCACCAGATAGTCCTCGATGACGACGCCGCCGGTCTCGGTGTCGACGCGAACGACGCAGGCGTGGCAGGCGTAGGAGTGGGTGCCGGTAGCGGGGTCGGGCCGGTAGCCCGCCGTCACCTCGAGGCCGCCCTTGTTCACGTCGCGCGGCAGGTTCTGCGGCGCGCGGTACCAGGTACGGGCAACGTCGGCGATCGCGACCGAGCCGCCATTGTCGCGTCGCCGGACCTCGCCGCCGTCGACGACCACCTCGCCGATCGACACCTGCAGCAGCGCCGCCCCGATCGCGGCCACGCGTTCAGCAAGCTGGCGGCAGGCTTCGGCAACGGCGCCGCCCGCCATCACCATCGCGCGGCTGCCCCAGGTGCCCGTCGAATAAGGTGTCAGCGCCGTGTCGCCATGGACCACGCGCACCTTGTCGGGGTGCACGCCCAGGATCTCGTTCGCGACCTGGGCCAGCGTCGTCTCCATGCCCTGGCCATGGCTGTGGACGCCGACCCGGACCTCGAGCACGCCGTCGGGACTGAGGCGCACATGCGCCTGCTCGAATCCCGGGACGAACGGGATACCCCAGGCGTGATAGACCGACGTGCCGTGCGCGCCCTGTTCGCAAAAGACCGAGAGGCCGAGGCCCACCGTCTCGCCCCTGGCCTGGCGCGCGCGAATGGCGGCGAGGTCGAACGCGGCCACCGCGCGGCGCAGCGATTCGGGATAGTCGCCGCTGTCGAACACCTTGCCCACCAGGTTGCGGTAGGGCATCGCCTCGGGCGTCACCAGATTGGCGAGCCGGATGGCTTCCGCCGAGATGCCGAGCTGCCGCGCCAGGCTGTCGAGCGTGGTCTCCATGGCGTAGCACACGCCGGTCCGCGCCACGCCGCGATAGGGCAGGATCGGCGGCTTGTTGGTGCAGGCCGAGATGGTGTGGCAGCGCAGCCGCGGCAGGACATAGGGCCCGGGCAGGATCGATCCTACCTGCGCCGCTTCGAGGCAGGCCCCGAACGGATAGGACGAGTAGGCGCCGGCATCGACCGTCGCCTCGCATTCCATGCCGAGCAACCTGCCGTCGCGGTCGGCCCAGGCGGTGATGACGTAATGATGCTCGCGGCAATTGGCGCCGGCGGTGAGCTGCTCGAAGCGATCCTCGAGCCAGCGCACCGGGCGGCCGAGCTGCATGGCGATGCTGGCGCACACGATCTCTTCCGGCAGCAGGATGCCCTTGTAGCCGAAGCCGCCGCCGACGTCAGGCGACACGATGCGCACCTGTCCCTCATCGAGGCCGAGGCAGTCGGCCAGGCCGGTCTTGGTGACGTGCGGCATCTGCGTCGAGCTGGTGACGATCAGCTGCTCCAACCTGGGGTCCCATTCGGCAAGCACGCCGCGGCCCTCGATCGGCGCCATGCACTGGCGCGAGGTGCGCAAGGTGCGCGTCACCTTTGCCGCCGCGATGGCGTCGAGATCCGACACGTCGTCGTCGCGCCGCGTTTCCAGGAAGGCGTTCATCGACCAGCTGTCGTGGATCAGGGGCGACGAAGGCAGCGGCGCCGCGAGCATGTCGTGCACCGCAGGCAGCGGCTCGTAGTCGAGCACGCAGGCTTCGGCCAAATCCTCCGCCGCGGCGCGCGTCTCGGCGACGCAGGCAGCGATCGCCTCGCCGACATGCCGCAGCTTGTCTTTCGCGAGTGCCGGCTGCTCGGACACGCGAAAGCCCGGCAGCGCCGAGTTGGCCCGGATCGTCCGCACGCCCGGCAGGTCGTCGAGCGTGAACACGCGCTGCTCGCCGCCGGCGGGCTTGGTCACCGACCGCAGCCGGGCATGCGCGACCGGGCTGCGCAGAAACGCGACCTCGAGCATGCCCGGCCGCGTGATATCACCGACGAAGCGGCCGCGGCCGTGCAGGAAGCGCGCGTCTTCCTTGCGGCGCAGCGACGCCCCGACGCCAAGACCGGTCATGCGGCGTCGGCGAGCAGCGGCTTGGGCAGGATCACAGCATCGGCATCGAAGCGGCTGCCGGCGCGCAGGCAGAAGACCGGCCGGATGAAATGCTCGGCAACGACCTGGGTGTCCTCGTTGTCCTGCAGCAGGAAGCGGCCGACCTCGTCCGCCAGCACCGAGACATCGGCGTCGACGCCGGGCTTCAGGGTGCCGATCTCGCCTTGCATGCCGAGCATGGCGGCGCAATTGCTGGTCACCATCGGCACGACCTGCTCCAGCGTGAGGCCGAGCGCCAGCATGCTGGTCATCGCCGAGGTCAGCGAGAAGTTCTGCGCCCCGGCGAAGAGATGCATCTCCTCCTTGTCGGGATGGCTCTCAGGCGTGCCGCGCGGCTTGGGGATGGTGGTGTTGTAGCCGTGCATGTCGGCGCCCAGCGTATCGGGCACGATGCCGGCCTCGAGCACCAGTCGCGCCATCTTGAACGAGAAGTGCGAGCCGTGGCCGACGTCGGTCTTGAGGCCGCGCGCTAGTGCCTCGCGCACCATCGCATGGACCTTGCCGTGCTGATCGACAAAGCCGCCGGGATGGCGCGTGAAGGGATGGGCGAGGATGTCGCCCGGCCGCAGGATCTTGAGCATGTCCGGCAGCACGGCATCGGGATCGTACGGGTGTTTGTCCTCGGGCAGCGGCCAGAGCTGACCGAAATGAATGTAGAGCGGCAGATCGAGGGCCTGGCCGATCTTGGCGGCGCGGCGCATCGCCTCGTCGCCCCAGCGCGTGAAGCCGCCGATCTCGGCGTGGCCCTTGATGCCGCGCACCAGGTCGGCGTTCTCGCGGGCGGCGCGCACGGTGTCGTCCACCGCGATGCAGTCGGGACGGTAGAGCTCCGGATAGTAATGACCCTCCAGCCCGCCCACCATGTAGGCCGAGATGAAGGCGAGCACACGCGTCGAGGCGGGCTTGACGACATATTCGCGGAAGCCCGGGAAGGTCAGGACCGAGGGTCCGCCCTGGTCGACCACCGTGGTGACGCCGGAATGAACGCCCACCGTGTCGGCGTCGAGGCCGAAGCGGCCGCTGACGTAGCGATAGACATGGGCGTGGGTGTCGATCAGACCGGGCAGCACCAGCTTGCCACGCACGTCGATCGTCTCCTTCGCCTCCGCCGCAAGGCCCTTGCCGACCGCGGCGATTCGACCATCGCGCACCGCCACATCGAAGAGGCCATCGAGGCCCTGTGCCGGATCGATGACACGGCCGCCGCGCAGCAACACGTCGTAGGGCGCGGTTTGCACGATATCCATGTCGTTTCCTCCGTTGGACGCATCGCATTCTGTTGGCCGGCAGCCGGCGCGACAAGGCTCTATCAGCGCCATGCGAATTACATGCCGCTTGGGCACTCCGTGGCGAGAGATGGTAGGCTGACACAGCGGCTCGACGGTCTCGGGACCGCCAGCGCGCCCGGAGAACGTTGCCCATGGCTGAGATCCTGAACGAGATCGTGCGCGATTCCTCGGCCTGGTACGGCCCTGACCTTGCCAACGACACCTCGTGGATCGTGCATCTCCAGCCGAGCCATCTTGCCGAGATCGGCGCGGCCATGGAGCAGGTTTCGCGCCGCGGCCTCGCCTTCGCCGCCCTGACCCGGGACGACTTCCCGCTGCCCACGCTGGGGCCCAGCCTGCGCGCCTGGCAGGAAGAGGTCGTCAACGGCCGCGGCTTCTACGTGCTGCGCGGCCTCAACTCGCACGACTACAGCGACGAAGAGGTCGGCACGATCTTCTGGGCGATGGGTCTCCATCTCGGGCAGGCCGTCACCCAGAACCCGCGCGGCGACCTGCTCGGCCACGTCTACGACCATGGGCGCAAGTACGGGCAGATCGACGTGCGCGGCTACGAGACCAACGCGCACCTGCCCTTCCACACCGACTCGGGCGATGTCGTGGGCCTGCTGTGCCTGCGCCCATCAACGAGCGGCGGCCTGTCGAGCGTGGTGAGCGCCGTCACCATCCATAACGAGATCCTGAAGCGCCATCCGGAATACCTGGCGCCGCTCTACCGCGGCTTCCACTACATCCGTCGCGAGGCGGCCCTGACGGAGAGCCCGGTGACGCCGCATCGCCTGCCGGTGTTCGGCGTCCGCGACGGCAAGCTGAGCGTCCGCCTGATCCGCAACCAGATCAACGCCGCCGCTTCAAAGAGCGGCGTGCCGCTCGAGCCGATCGAGAAGGCCGCGCTCGACCTGGTCGACGCGCTGGCCTACGACCCGGCCGTGCATCTCGACATGGACCTGCAGCAGGGCGACATCCAGTTCTGCAACAACTACACGATCCTGCACTCGCGCACGGCCTTCGAGGACCATCCCGAGCCCGAGCGGCGGCGTCACATGATCCGGCTGTGGCTGACCATGGACCAGCGCCGGCCGCTGGCCGACGGATTTCCACCGCAGAACGGCTACGGCGACCGCCAGCTGATCGCGTCGGCCCTTCAGGCGGCGAGCCGGCCGGCGGACGCCGCCGGAATCGGCAATCCGAGGTGATCGCGTAGCATCGCGCCCTCGTACTCGCGCCGGAACAGCCCGCGGCGCTGCAGGATGGGTACGACCTGATCGACGAACAGGTCCATCTCGTCGTGGAACCAGGCGGGCATGATGTTGAAGCCGTCACAGGCGCCCTCGTCGACCCACAGCTTCATGTGATCCACCAGCGCCTCCGGCGTGCCGACGAACGAGCCGTGCGAGCGGCTGGCGGCAACCAGCACGCCGCAGTCGCGGATCGAGAGCTTCTCGCGATCGGCGCGTTCCATCAGATGCTCGACGCGCGGCGTGAAGGCGCCGCCGCTGGCCCGGATGTCGGCCGTCGGCAGCGGCCCTTCCTGCGGGTAGTCGTAGAGGCGGAAGCCCATCTGCTCGCTCAGCATCCAGATCCCGACCGCCGGATGCAGCAGCTCGTTCAGCATCTTCTCCTTCTCGAGCGCCTCCTTCTCGGTCGAACCGAGGATCGGCAGCAGGCCGAGCAGCACCTTGAGGAGCGCCGGATCGCGGCCATGGCCCGGCATGCGCTGCTTGACGGCGGCGCGAAACTTTATCGCCTGCTGGCGATCGCTCTGGGCTGCGAAGATCACCTCGGCCACCATCGCGGCGAACTCCAGCCCGGCCGGCGAGCCGCCGGCCTGCACCATGACCGGCCAGCCCTGCGGCGGACGCGGCTGCTCGAGCGCGCCCTTGACCGAGAAGAACTGGCCGCGGTGATCGATCCCGTGCACGCGCGCGGGATCGAAGAAGGTACCGGCCGCACGATCGGCGACGATGGCGTCGTCCTGCCAGCCGTCCCACAGGCTCTTGCAGATGTCGACGAACTCGCGCGCCCGCTGGTAGCGCATGGTCTTTTCCATGTGCGACTTGCGGCTGAAGTTCAGCGCCGCGTCGTCGTTGGCCGTGGTGATGATGTTCCAGCCGGCACGACCGCCGCTCAGATGGTCGAGCGTGGCGAAGCGCTCGGCGATGGCGAACGGTTCGTTGTAGGTGGTGGAGAGCGTCGCCACCAGGCCGACGCGCTCGGTCGCGCCGGCGACCGCCGACAGGATCGAGATCGAATCGATGTTGTTCAGCGCGCCCTGGGCGATGACGCGGCCGTCCTTCTCGCGCGCCGCCAGCATGTCGCCCACGAACACCAGATCGAACTTGCCGCGCTCGGCCGCCTGCGCCGTGCCCCGGTAGTAGTCGTAGCCCAGGATCTCGCGCGGCATGACCGAGCCGTGCCGCCAGCCGGCGATGTGATGGCCGCCGGGATAGGTGAAGACTCCGAGATGCATCATGGTCATGCGGCAAACCGACTGATGGGACGCGCAAGCTGCAGATGCTCGCGCAAGGTCCGGCCGGCATATCCCGCCGGACGAAGGCCGCGCCGGCGCAGCAGCGGCACGACCGCTTCCACGAGGAGAGCGAGGTCGACTTGCATCACGGCCGGCAGGATGTCGAAGCCATCGCAGGCGCCCGCCGCCTGCCAGGCGGCGAGATGCGCGGCGAGCTGATCGGGCGTGCCGACGAAGCGCGGCCGGCGGTCGCCCGCCAGCGCATCGAGCTCGGCGGCGCGCTTTGCCGCAACTGCTTCGGTTTCGCCCAGGACGATGACGAGGCTCACGACATAGCGAATGTCGGGCGCCAACGCCTGCCACGCGCTGCGCATCGCCTTCGCCTCGGCGATCGTGATTGGTGCGGCGAGCACGATTTCCGTGCTGGCCGCGAGGGCCGGCCGCGCTAGCGCCGGCTCGTCGCGGTGCAGGATAACCGGCTGGCCTTGCACGGGACGCGGCACGTTCAGCGGGCCGCGCACCGTGAAGAACCGGCCGGCATGGTCGATCGGATGCACATGCTCGGGGTCGGCGAAGGTGCCGGTCGCCTGGTCGACAACGAAGCCGCAGTCTTCCCAGCTGTCCCAGAGCTGGCGGGCGACGTCGATCAGCTCGACCTCTCGCGCCAGGGCGTCGGGCCCGTCATAGGGCAGGTCAGCGCGTTGGAAACGGCCCTCGGTCTCGGCGCGGCCCGCCAGTCCTGCGATCCAGCCCGTGCGCCCACCCGAGAGATGATCCAGGGTCGCGAAGACGCGCGCCACGTGGAACGGCTCGGCCACATCGACTGGCCAGTAGCCGCACAGGCCGATCCGCTCGGTGGCGCCGATCAGCAATCCGAGCAGCGGCAGCGGATCGAGCCTGAGACCGTCGATCCGGCCGGCCTCCCGCACCGCGCGCGCCGCGACCGGCAGGCCGAGCAGGAGCGCGTCGAGGCGGCCGCGCTCGGCCATCGCGGCAGCCTGCAGGTACGGGCTGGCCGGCTCAAGGCCTGGACGCTCGACGACATGCCAGGCCGCGGGATGCCAGCCGTGCGCCGCCAGGGAAACGAAGAGATGCACGGCTCAGCCTATCAGGCCGCCGGCCTGTCCCAAGCGAGGACTCGCACGGGCGTCGGATTGAAGCCGTTGCATGGATTGTTCACCTGCGGACAGTTGGAGATCATGAAGATCACGTCCATCTCGGCCACGATGTCGACGTGGTTGCCGCCCGCCGAGATGCCATCGACCACCGTGAAGTTGCCGGAGGGATCGATCGGCACGTTCATGAAGAAGTTGAGGTTGGCGACGATGTCGCGCTTGCCGAGGCCATGACGCGACAGCTCCAGGATGAAGTTCTCCCGGCAGGCGTGCTGATAGCGGGTCTGCTCGCCGAAGCGCACGGCGTTGCTCTCGCACGAGCAGCAGCCGGCGGAAGTGTCGTGGCGGCCGCAGGTGTCGGCGGCGATGTGAGCCATGGTGCGGCCCTTGTTGGAGATCAGCCGTGTTCCCAGCCCGACATAGGCCGATCCCTGCACCCGCACCGTATCCTGCGCGCTGTAGCGCTCTTCGGGGTTCTCGGCGCAATAGAGCAGCGCGTCGACCGCCTGCTGGCCTTTGAGGTCGACGATGCGCAGCGTCTGCCCGGCCTTCAGCAGGCGCGACCACGGTCGCTCGGCCGGCACGTCGTGGCTGTAGACCGCATCGTCGGGATCGGGCGGCGGATGATTGGACGTCGCGGTCTCCGTCATGCGTGCAGCCGGTCGGTGAAGGCGAAGGCACGCGCGATTTCGGGCGAGAGCGTGCGGCAAGGATCGTCGGCGGCGGCAGGCGGCGCACGATGGCGCACCAGCTCGACCGGTCCGCCCCCAGCCGGCCGTGTCGGATCGAGCGGATGCGGGCAGTTGGAGGCGACCACCATGAGGTCGCTCTCGGCCCGCAGGTCGACGAAGTCACCGGCTCGCTTGCGCCCGCCGTCCCACAGGAAGCGACCGTCACCGTCGAGCGACACCGGCGCAAAGAAGGTGATGCAGGGCGGGATGTCGCGCAGCCCCAGACCCATCTTGGCCGCAGCGGCGAGGAAGTTGTCGTACGTGTTCCGCGTGGTCTCGCCGTACGCCGACAGAGTGGATGCCGGCGTCGAACCGCCGACCAGCAGATCGTGCGCACCGCTCGTATCCTCGATCAGCGACAGGAACACCCGGCCCATGTCGGTCAGGATCACCCGCCCCTTGGCGAGCGCGGCGCTCCATTGCACCTTGGCCGTGTCGGCACAGTTGAGGCGCTCGGTGGTGTCGTGCAGGCACCAGCCGATCAGCGACACGCTCGCCCGACCGGAGACGTCGACGATGCGCAGCGCCTCGCCGCGCCGCAGCCGCACGGCCTCGTACCAGCCGGTTGGCACTCTCTCGCTGCGGATGATGGCACCAGGCACGATCGGCGCGCCGCCGAGCGCGGTCGGCGGCGGCAGCGCCTTCGTCATCTCGCCCTGACCGGCCGCACGCAGCTCCTCGTAGCGCCGGCGGTTGGCCTCGGCGAATTCCGTCCGGGCGAGTGATGCGTCAACTGGCATGAGGGTATCTTCCCCGCGAGCAACCAGCATGCCAAGTACGCGAAGAACGATGCCTCGACCCCACGGCTCGGTCCATGCCAACATGCTTCGATAGGAGTTGAGAGCGCGTGCACGGCGAGATGAAACTTTCCCTCGGCCTCCTGATCGGCCAGGCGGCCGGCGGCCATCCTGCAGCTTGGCTGCATCCCAAGGCGAATGCCGCCGGCTCGACCGACATCGCCTATTTTCGCACCCTGGCGCAGCTCGCCGAGAAGGGCTGCTTCGACCTCTTCTTCATCGCCGACACACCGGCCGCGCGCACCGACAACCTGCATGCGTGGAGCCGCTTCCCGATGTTCATGAACGTGCTGGAGCCAGTGACCCTGCTCACTGGCCTCGCCGGGGCGACGACGCATATCGGGCTGGGCGGCACCGTCTCGACCAGCTTCTCCGAGCCCTACAACGTTGCCCGCCAGTTCGCCTCGCTCGATCATATCTCGGGCGGACGTGCGGCGTGGAACGTCGTCACCTCGGCCAACGACTACGCCGCCCGCAACTTCGGCCACGCAACGTTGCCACCGCATGCGCTGCGCTACGAGCGGGCGAGCGAGTTCGTCGACGTCGTGAATAAGTTGTGGGATTCGTGGGACGACGACGCCTTCATCCACGATCGCAAGAGCGGGCTGTTCTTCGATCCGCACAAGCAGCATGCGGTCCACCACAAAGGCAAGTTCTTCGAGGTTGACGGCGCGCTCAACATCGCTCGCTCGCCGCAGGGCCATCCGGTCATCATCCAGGCCGGCGCG
>JADHLS010000128.1 GCA_016780605.1 Reyranella sp. | reverse complement strand
TCTGCGGTCGCAGGCGCGCCGCCGCGGATCATCTCCTGCTTCACGACCTGCGCCTGATCGAGGCGGCCGACGACCATGACGGTCTTGCCGGCCTTGGCGGCGCTTACGGCCTTGCTGACCATCGGCGTCGCCGACGGCGGCAGCTGATTCCCCTTGTCGAGGAACACGAGGTACTCGGATCGCGGCTCGCCCGTGGCGTATGCAAGGTTCGTGCTCTGGGCCATCGCCGCGGGGGCAAGGAACAGACCGCCGAGCAAGACGGCGGCAATGCGATAGTTCGACATTGCTGGGACTCCTCGCGCGTTGAATCGCGTATGGAGATAACACCGATCCTGGTGTGCGGGTTCCCCGCACACAGGCTGTGTGTAAGTCCCGAAATTGCCGGAATATCTACACGATTTGCACTATTCGTTGCTCTTCCGATCGCCGCGACGTTGTACGGTTAGTAGTACCAGCCGTATGGCCAGCCGCCCCACGGACCCCAATCCCAGGAGTACATCTCCATCTCCTGGGCGGTCATCGCGTTCTCGTCGGCGAGCTGCTTGTCGAACATGTTCTTGCGATACGTCGCATAGGCGTTCTGGTCGCCGACATAGAGGCACACGCAGACCGTCGGATCGGGATAGACATAGAAGACCTGGCCATTGCGGATCTGGCGCGCGAACTTGTGCGGCGGCAGCTGGCGGAACGCCTGCTGGCGCGCCGGCGTGTTGGCGGGCACGAACTTGAAGCCCGCGCCGGTCATCATGTCTTCCTTGCCGGCGATCTTCTGCTGCGGGCTCTCGCAGGCGGCGACGGCAACGCACAGTCCCAGAGCGGCCAGAGTTGTCCCCAAAACCTTCATCACGTCCTCCTTGTCTCGGACCGGGTCATGTCCCCGACCATTTCGGCGCCCGTTTCCCCAGGAATGCCGCCATGCCTTCGCGAAAGTCGGCGCTACCGTAAGCCAGTCTGATCAGGTCGTCGATATCGTCGTCGCCCAGCCGGGCCTGCAGGCGTCGCAGCGCCTCCTTGGTGACCTGCAGCGTGATTGGGGCGTGGTTGGCCACCGTGCGGCCGAGCTCGTCCGCGCGGGCGTGCAGGGCGGCGGCGTCGGGCACGAGTTCGCTCACCAGGCCGATGGCGAGCGCGGTCGGTCCGTCGATCAGCCTGGCGAGGAGGATCATTTCCTTGACCCGCTGCGGGCCGATCAGGGCGGCCAGCCGGGCGTAGTTGGCCATCGACAGGCAGTTGCCGAGCGTGCGGGCGATGGGGAAGCCGAACTTTGCGTTGGTGGTGGCGAGCCTGAGGTCGCACACCGCGGCGATCGCCGCGCCGCCGCCGGTGCAGAAACCGGCGATGGCGGCGATGGTGGGCACGCTGCAGCGCTCGATCGTGTCGAGGATGCGGTCCATCTTGCGCTCGTAGGCGATGCCGTCCTCGCCACCCTTGAACTCCTGGAACTGGGCGATGTCGGTGCCGGCCGCGAAGGCCTTGTCGCCCGCGCCGGTGATCACCAGCGCCTTGACCTCACGGGTGTGGGCTACCCGCCCGCAGATCTCGGCCACGCCCTCATACATGGCGAAAGTGAGGGCGTTGCGCGCCTGCGGACGATTGAACGTGATCCAGCCGACCTCGCCGCGCCTGTCGTAGAGTAACTCTTGGGTCATTTCACCTTGCCACAACGCCAGCGGGTATCGTAGGCGAGGCGTCATGGCGTTGGAACGACTTCTCACGGGATTCCGCGATTTCCGCACGGGCTATTACCGCGAGCATCTCGACCTGTTCGAGAAGCTCGCGACCGAGGGCCAGTCGCCCAAGATCCTGATCATCGGCTGCGCCGATGCGCGCGTCGATCCGGGCATCCTGACGCAGACCCAGCCCGGCGACATCTTCACCGTCCGCAACGTGGCGGCCATGGTGCCGCCGGCGCAGTACCCGCCCGACACGCGCCATCACGGCACGTCGTCGGCCATCGAGTTCGCCGTGCGCGGGCTCAACGTCGAGCACGTCGTGGTGCTGGGCCATGCGCTGTGCGGCGGCATCGGCGCGCTGGTCGACGGCCGCGACAGCATCTACGCCAGCTACGACTATCTCTCGACCTGGACGGCTATCGCCCAGGAGGTTCGCGACCTCGCCGTCGCCAAGCTGAAGGGCCGCTCACGCGAGGAGATCACGCGCGCTGTCGAGCAGGCGGCCGTGCTGAACAGCGTCAGCAACCTGATGGGCTTTCGCTGGATCGAGGAGAAGGTGAAGGCGGGCACGCTCGCCCTGCACGCCTGGTGGTTCAACATGACCGAGGGCCAGCTCTATGCCTTCAACCCGGCGACGGTGACCTTCGAGGCCGTGCAGGGGGTGAGTGTCGAGCCGGCGATCGTGAAGGGCAGGGCGCTGTCGGACATCGCGCCCGAGCACTTCATTTCTGCCGTCGCAGCGAGGGAGCCAGCGTTCTAGTATCCTTCCATTGGGGGACACATGAAGCGTCGTGAAGCGACGAGGCTTTTGGGAGGCGCGGTCGCACTTTTGCCGCTGGCGGCGCAGGCACAACAGCCCGCGATGCCGATCATCGGCTTCCTCAACTCCGCTTCGCCCGAGCAAAACGTCGGGCGCCTGGCTGCCTTTCGCAACAGCCTGGCCGCGGCGGGCTATGTCGACGGCAAGAACGTCACGATCGATTTCCAGTGGGCCGCCGGCCAGAACGCGCGACTGCCGGCGCTGGCCGCGGATCTGGTCGCCAAGCGCGTCGCGGTGATCGTCACGCTGTCCAGCACGCCAGCGGCGGTCGCCGCAAAGGCCGCGACCGACACCATCCCGATCTACTTCGTGATTGCCGATCCACCGGTGCAATTGGGGCTTGTCGCCAGCCTGAACCGCCCGGGCGGCAATGCCACCGGCATCGTCAACTTGAGCGTCGAACTGGTGCCTAAGCGGCTCGAGCTGCTGCGCGAAATCGCCCCGCAGGCGGCCGTGCTTGCGGTGTTGATCCACTCCAATCATCCCAGCGCGAAGGCCATGGCTGATGCCGTGCAGGCGAGCGCACAGGTGCTCGGCATGCGAGCCCAGGTGCTTCAGGCCGCGACCGACGAGGAGATCGACGCGGCCTACGCCTCGATCAAGCCGGGAACGGCGCTGCTGGTGGCGACAGATGCGTCGTTCTTCGTACGGCGCGCACAGTTCGCAGCGTTGTCCCTGAAGCAAGCGGTGCCGACGATGTTCGACAACAGCGACGCCGTCGCCGTCGGCGGGCTGCTGAGTTACGGCGCCAATGCCGAAAGCTTGTGGGAGCGGGCAGGCGCCAACGTCGCCCGCATCCTCAAGGGCGAGAAACCCGCCGACCTGCCGGTCGAGCAGGCCACCAAGTTCGACCTTGCCATCAACCTGAAGACGGCCAAGGTGCTCGGCCTTGCCGTGTCGCCAAAGCTGCTCGCAATGGCGAACGACGTGATCGAATGATCAGCTCGACAGCGAATCGATGGCGGCGTTCACGCCCGGGCTGAACGGCACGCCGGCCGCCTTCATGGCGAGCTCGGTGGTGGCGAGCGCGCCGAGCAGCATGGGCTCGTTGAGGTCGCCCATGTGGCCGATGCGGAACACCTTGCCCATCAGGGGCCCCAGCCCACCGCCCAGCGACAGGTTGAAGCGATCGATGGCGGCCTTGCGCATGGGATCCGAGCTCACACCCTCGGGCATCAACACCGTGGTCACCGAGTTGGAGAGCCGGTCGGGTGACTGGCAGTAAAGCTGCGGCCCCTTGCCGTTCGCCCCCCAGGCACGCACGGCGGCGCGGGTCGCCTCGGCGAGGCGGGCATGACGCGCGAATACCGCGTCGAGGCCTTCCTCCTCGAGCATGCGCAGCGATTCCTGCAGGCCGAAGAACATGTGCACCGGCGCGGTGCCCATGAACTTCTGCGGCGCGCGGCCGTTCATCAGCTCCCAATGGAAGTAGTGACGCGGCGCCTTGTTGCGGCGGGCGACGTCGAGCGCCTTGTTGCTGACGCCGGTGAAGGACATGCCGGTCGGCAGCATCAGGCCCTTCTGGCTGCCGCCCACGGTGACGTCGATGCCCCAGGCATCCATCTTGTAGTCGATCGAGGCCAGCGAGGAGATCGTGTCCGACAGCAGCAGCGCCGGATGCTTGGCCTCGTCGAGCGCGCGGCGGATGTCGGAGACGGGCAGGACCATGCCTGTCGCCGTCTCGTTGTGGACGCAGAGCACCGCCTTGATTTCGTGCGCCTTGTCCTTAGCGAGCCGCTCGGCGAGCTTCTTGACGTCGGCGCCGCGGCGCCAGTCGGCGGCGAAGGTCTCGACCTTGATGCCGAGATTGACCGCCATCTCCGCCCAGCTCAGCGAAAAGTAGCCGGTCTCGACGATCAGCACGCTGTCGCCCGCGGCGAACAGGTTGGCGAGAGCGGCTTCCCACGCGCCGTGGCCGCTCGCGTTATACATGTAGAGGCTCTGGTCGGTCTTCAGCACCCGCTTCACGCCGGCATGGCAGGCATGATGGATGGCCATGAACTCGTCGGACATGAAGTCGAGGACCGGACGGTCCATGGCGCGCAGCACGCGGTCGGGAATGTTGGTCGGACCGGGATTGTTGAAGAACTGACGGCCGCGCGGCTTGGCATTCACGACTGCGTTGGAGGGGGCGTTCAAGGCAGGCTCCGGCTTGCGAAAAAGTGGCGGACCATAGGGCTTAGACCCTTGGCGAGGCAAGCGAGGCTTGCGATGCTCAGCCATTAGCAAAGTGAGGGCAAATGAGCACCGCAGCGCCGACGAACTCAGCCACCAACTCGGCCATCGTGACCGACTACAAGGCCCGTACGCAGGGCTCCGGTGCGCTGTTTGAGCGCGCCCGCAAGGTGCTGCCGAGCGGCATCACGCACGATGCGCGCTATCTCGACCCCTATTCGATTCATGTCTCGCGCGCCAAGGGGCCGCGCAAATGGGACGTCGACGGCAACGAATACGTCGACTATTTCGGCGGCCACGGCGCCATGCTGCTGGGCCATTCCCATCCTGCCGTCATCGATGCGGTGAAGCGGCAGATGGATCTCGGCACGCACTACGGCTCGAGCCATGAACTCGAGGTGCGCTGGGCCGAGCTGGTGTGCGAGCTGATCCCGTCGGCCGAGAAGGTGCGCTTCACCGCGTCGGGCACCGAGGCCTCGCACATGGCCATTCGGCTCGCGCGCGCCTGGACGGGCAAGGACAAGATCGTGCGCTTCATCGGCCACTTCCACGGCTGGCACGACGCCGTCGCCGCCGGCGCAACTTCGCACTATGACGGCGGCTCGCCGCCGGGCGTGCTGCAGAGCGTCACCGATCTCTCGATCCTGCTGCCGGCCGACAACATCGATGCGGTGGTGAAGACGATCGAAAGCCGCGACGACATCGCCGCTGTGATGTTCGAGCCGTCGGGCGCCTCGTGGGGCCAGGTGCCGCTGCCGCCGGGCTTCGTGCAGGCGATCCGCGACGTCACCACCAGGCGCGGCGTAGTGATGCTGATGGACGAGGTCATCACCGGCTTCCGCTGGTCGTCGGGCGGCGCGCAGAAGGCGCTGGGCGTCACGCCCGATCTCTGCATCCTGGCCAAGATCGTGGCTGGCGGCCTGCCGGGTGGTGCGGTCGCGGGCAAGCGCGAGATCCTCGACCAGATCGACTTCGCGGCGTCGGCGGCCAAGAAGCGCGACAAGGTCGCCCATCCCGGCACCTACAATGCCAATCCGCTGTCGGCGGCGGCCGCGGTGACGGCGCTGTCGCTGGTGCGCGACGAGGATCTGGCCGAGAAGGCCAACAAGACCGCCGCCGAGCTGCGCGCCGCGCTGCGCCAGGTGCTGATCGAGGAGAGCGTGCCGTGGGGCATCTACGGCGATTCCTCGACCTTCCTGATCTATCCCAATCCGACCGGCGAGGACGTGACGCCGGCGACCTTCGATCCGCTGAAGCTCGGCTTCGCCAAGCTGAAGGGCGCGAAGTCCGGCGCGCTCACCGGCAAGATCCGCATGGGCATGATGAGCCACGGCGTCGACATCATGGGCGCGCCCGGTGGCTTCGTGTCGGCGACACACGGCGGCGCGGAGATCGAGAAGACGGTGCATGCGTTGCGCCAGACCGTGCGCGCGCTCAAGGCCGAGCGCGAGGTCAAGGCCGCCTGACCAACCGGTAGGCGGAAGGCCCGTATATTCGGGCACAAGGCAGCGGTCTAAGCTTCCCCCAAGCACACCGACTTGGGGGAAGCATCGATGATCACGCGCCGTCGCACGCTCGCCGCTCTCGCTGCGGGCACCGTCGCGGCTCCTGCCGTGCTGCGCGCCCAGGCGGCCACCACTTGGATCGTCTACACCTACGTACCGGCAGCGACGCTCGCTCCCGCGCGCGTGTTCCAGGAGATCGTCGAGCGCGTCGCCAGGGAGACCAACGGCGGCCTGCAACTGAAGTATCACCTGGGCGGTTCGCTCACCATCAAGGGCACCGACATCACGACGGCGGTCGGCGACAACGTCATCCAGATCGGTGACGACGGCATGCAGCAAGGCAACGTGCCGATCACCGGCATCCTGCGACTGCCCATGCTGATCACCAACCGCCAGGAGTTCGACAAGGCGCTGGCGGTGATGAAGCCTTACGTCGACAAGGCCTACGACAAGCGCGGCGCGACCGTGATTTCGACCTATTACTTCCCGCTGCAGATCGCCTGGTCGAGCAAGAAGCTCACTTCGCTAGACGACCTCAAGGGCCAGAAGATCCGCGCCACCTCGCCCGAGCAGATCGAGTTCCTGAAGCGCTTTGGCGCCAACGGCCTCACGGTCAGCGGCGCCGAGGTGCCCTCGGCACTGGAGCGTGGCGTCGTCGACGGCGTGCTGACGGCCAACGCCGGCGGCGGCAAGATCTGGAAGGATCTGCTGAAGTATTGCTACGAGATCGGCCTCAACTACTTCGAGGCCAACATCGCGGTGAACAAGGAGGCCTTCGCCAAGCTTCCGGGCAGCCAACGCGAGGTGCTGACCAAGGCGATCGTCGAGCTGTCGCCCAAGATGACCGAGTTGCTGTTCGCCGAGGAAGGCGAGGAGAAGGCCAAGCGCAAGGCCGAGGGCATGGTCCAGACCGAGGCCACCGCCGCCGACTACAAGCGCGGCGCCGAGCGCATGGCGAGCTTTTGGGACGAGTGGGCCAAGCCCAAGGGAGCGGAGACCCAGGAGGCGCTGAAGAAGGTGCGCGAGGCGCTGGGTCGCTGATGGCCCATCCTGCCGGCGAGCGCCCGTTCAATCTGCTGGAACGGGCCAGTCTCTGGACGTCGGGCTTCTGCATGGCCGGCATGGCCATCCTGATCCTGGCTGAGGTGCTGCTGCGCGGCGTCTTCAACAGCACGACCGAGCATTCCGACGAGCTGGTGGGCTACCTGCTGGTCGGCGTCTCCTTCCTCAGCCTGGCGCTCTGCCAGAGTCGCGGCGCCTTCCACCGCGTCGAGATGGTGCAGATGCGGCTCGGGCCGCGCGGCCAGGCCCTGTCGGCGCTGGTCTTCGACGTGCTGTCCTTCGCCTATATCGGTCTCACGAACTGGTATTTCGTGCAGTTCGTGCTGAGCTCGTACCGGCGCGAGGCCATGGCCAGCACCGTGCTGGCGACGCCGCTCTGGATTCCCGAGAGCGTGATGATCCTGGGCGCCACCATGCTGCTGCTGGCGCTTGCGAAGTCGATCGTCGACGACGTCCGGAAGCTCGCCCAGTGAGCCCCGGTCTCGAGGTCGCCGTCGTCCTGGTGATCTTCCTCGGCCTCTTGGCCGCGGGAATGACCATCCCCTTCGCGATCGGCGTGCCGGCGATCGTTTACCTGCTGCTGCATGGCGGCGTGCCGGCGCTGAAGGGAATCGGTCTGATGAGCTGGGGCTCGATGAACAGCTTCGCGCTCACCGCCATCCCGCTGTTCATCCTGATGGCCGAGGTCATGCAGCACTCGGGCCTGAGCTTCCGCATCTATCGCGGGCTCTCCAAGCTCGTGTGCGTCATCCCGGGCGGCCTGCTGCAGACCAACATCGCGGGCTGCGCGTTGTTCGCCGCGATCTCCGGTTCCTCGGTGGCGACCGCGGCGGCGATCGGCACCGTGGCGCTGCCCCAGCTCATCCAGCGCGGCTATCACCGGCCCTTGGCGGCAGGCTCGCTGGCGGCTGGCGGCACGCTTGGCATCCTGATCCCGCCGTCGATCGCCATGATCGTCTACGGCACCTTCACCGAGACCTCGGTCTCGAAGCTGTTCATGGCGGGCGTCGTGCCGGGCCTCGTTCTGACCGGCCTGTTCATGCTCTATGTGTTCGTGCATGCCCTGCTGCGGCCCGAGATCGCGCCGCGCGAGAAGGGCCCGCAGAACCTCGCCGAGCTCGGCCAGGCGCTGGCCGACCTGCTGCCGTTCGTGGTGGTGATCGGGGGCACCATGGGGAGCCTCTACTTCGGCTGGGTGACGCCGACCGAAGCCGCCGCCGTCGGCTGCCTCACGGCCGTGATCGTGTCGGCGATCTGGGGCCGGCTCGGCTGGAAGGAGATGCGGCTTGCCATGACCTCGGCGGTGATGATCAGCGGCAACATCCTGCTGATCGTCTACACCGCCTTCGTCTTCTCCTATGCGATCAGCGTGGCGGGTGTGGGCGAGCAGCTGACATCATGGATGGTGGCGCTGAACCTGTCGCGGCTGGAGTTCTTTTTCGCGCTGTTCATCCTCTACACGATCCTGGGCTGCCTGGTCGAAAGCCTGGGCATGATCGTGATCACCGTGCCGCTGCTCTATCCGGTGCTGCTGAAGTACAACATCGACCCGGTGTGGTTCGGCATCATCCTGGTGCTGTTCATCGAGCTCGGCCAGATCTCGCCGCCCATCGGCATCAACCTGTTCGTCATCCAGAGCATCTGGGACGGCAAGCTCTCGGACATCGTCTGGGGCACCATCCCGTTCCATCTGCTGATGTTCGCCCTGCTGGTGATGCTGGTATTCTGGCCCGAGATCGCGTTGTGGCTGCCGCAACACATGAGTGCCCCTCCATGAGCCCCGATCGTCATGCTGCCTATCCAACCGGCCTGAAGGACACGCCAACGCGTCATGGCGCCTTGCGCCGGCGCATGGAGGCGCCGGGCATCGTCGTGGCGCCCGGCTGCTACGACTGCATCAGCGCGCGGCTGGTCGAGGTCTCGGGCTTCGATGCGGCCTACATCACCGGCTCCGGCGTCTCGATGAGCGCGCTGGGCGCACCCGACATGGGGGCGCTGAGCTTCGGCGAGATCCTCGACCGCGTCTGGCGCATCTGCGATTCGATCTCGATCCCGGTGATTGCCGACGCCGACACGGGCTACGGCGGGCCGCTCAACGTCATCCGCACCATGCGTGAGTTCGAGCGCGCCGGCGTGAGCGCGGTCCAGCTCGAGGACCAGGAATGGCCCAAGAAGTGCGGCCATGAGCCCGGCCGCAAGGTCGCCTCCTCGCGGGAGATGGAGCAGCGCATCAAGGCCGCCGCTGATGGCAGGGTCGATGCCGACGTCATGATCGTGGCCCGCACCGACGCCATCGCCTCGGAGGGCTTCGAGGCGGCGCTGGAGCGTGCGTCGCGCTATCGCGAAGCCGGCGCCGACATCCTGTTCGTCGAGGCGCCGCCCAACGAGGGCAATCTCGCGGAGGTGCCGAAGCGCCTCGGGGCGCCGTGTCTTGCCAACATGGTGGAAGGCGGCCGCACGCCGGTCCTGCCGTTCCCGCAACTCGAGAAGCTCGGCTTCAAGGTCGCGATCTATCCCAATTCGTTGACGCGCCTGTTCGCCCGCGTCGGCCAGGACCTGCTGGGCTCGCTCAAG